>CBFGJQ010000213.1:0-2928 GCA_965649095.1 Caldifarciminota bacterium
ATGAGTGGTAATATGGCACTCGTTATGCTTCCGATTGCAGTAATTCTGCTTTGCAGCGGGCTTGTTGGTGACCATATTACTCTCACATACATTGGTAGATTATGCCTGGGCATAGGAATTGTAGGATTACTTGATTTTCTCCTTGCTGACCCGGGGAAATACCGTGAGTTTAAAGAAAGAGAAACAAAAGCAAAGATGAAGGCGGAAAAGATTGAAGTATCCAGAGAGAGCTGGCTAAATAAGGTTAAGCAGGTGAAGGAGATGATGATGGCAAGAAGGATTCAGGAGATCACACTCCCCAACGGCGAAAAACTCCGCGCCCCCTGGCAATATCGTAATTGCGGTATGGGGGGCAGACATACTGAAAAAGAGTATCCAGAAAGTAATATCAGCATGCAGGAGATGATGTTTGTTCCCCTCTGCGCCAAAAATTACGAAGAGGCGCAGATGATTACGGTTGCACTCCAGACGAGATTAAAAGAGATTATTGAAAAGAGCGAAGGGGCAAGGGTTATGGGAATCGGTCTGGAAGGCGGACTCGCACCTTATATAAGCAAGGACCCTAATGACATTGTGCCAGAGCAAAGATTGTGGAGAATGGCCGTCCAGGCAATAAAAGATATTGGTTACAAACCCGGTGAGGATATTGCCCTTGCATTTGACCCGGCCGTAAGTGAATTGAGCAATGCATACCGAGAGGAATTCAATCAACCCGAGGCAGTGGGAATGTACTATTTCTGGCGCGGAGAGGAGAAGGTCGTAATGTCCCGTGACCAGCTCGTTGACCTATATAAGAAGACAGTCCAAGAAATTCCTCTTGTAATGCTTGAAGATGGTTTTGCCGAAGATGATTACGAAGGCTGGCGTCTGGTAATGAAAGAACTTGGCGATAAACTTTTTATTGTTGGCGATGACATCGTAACCACCAAAGATTCTACGATTGAAAAATGTGCCGATGACGGCTTGATGAATGTCTCTCTCATTAAGGCAAATCAAATTGGAACTCTCTCAGAAACATTAATAGCAATGCTTGTTGCCTTAGGAAAAGGAATGGATCTACTTGTTTCGCACCGTTCCAAATCACCCAACGATGATATGGAGGCGCAGATTGCCCTCGCTGCGAATACAATGGGGTTAAAGGCAGGGGGAGGTGCAAATACAGAGCGACTCTTTAAATATGGTTCAATCACCAAGATAATGAAAGAACTTCAAAGTGCGCAGGAGAGAAAGTTTGATGAAAAAGAGTATGGTGATGTGAGAAGTTTCTTAAATAATCTCGTTATAACTGATATGATCGCCTATGAGGAACCAACAAATGCAGGTATTCCCAGTGTTGGGGTTAATATTTATGCCGGTATTCCGGGCAGTGAGGAATATAAAAAGATATTGAAAATGACTGGTTCAACCCCCTTGGGAACTTCAGCCGGAACCGGCGAGGCAATCCATCTTGTTGATAGCACAATAGAAAAATCTTCTCTCACCGATAAGTATCCGGATTTATTTGCACCACAACCTGATAAAACATTCAAATTTAAGAAGGGGATTAAAGAATCCGATATCTCTGAAAAGAACGACCCTGAATTGGCGGCACTCTGGCAAAAGGTTCAGCGGTATGATGGTAAGGGTTGTTTGAATGCAGTGGATAATATCCGGCAGATAATTGCCCCCCATTTTATCGGTAAAAGGCTCTCTGAGTTCAAAGCAATATCAATGGTAGATAAGATATTACTCAAGCTTGAAAAAGAAGTTGCAATTGCCCGTGGGAAACTTGCCGAAGATGCCCCACCGGATGAAATCATCGAGGTGATGCAGCGCAAAGGAAATCTTGGGATGAATGCGATTCTCTCAGTATCGCTGGCAATGGGGAGGATGATTGCCCATATTCAGGGGAAGGAACTCTGGCAATTATTAAGGGAGGAGATGAAACAATTGATGGCAAAGGTGATTACTGCCAATGGCGGTTGGGATATAATAAAAGATGTGATACCTAAAGAAAAGGCATCCGTATTACAGTCAGCAAAAGAAAATATTGAAGGGATATTACAGAAAGAACTGACATTTGAGATTCTCGTAAAATGTCTCCAGAAGGTTGAAAAGAGATTGAAAAAAGAAAATAGAAGACTCTATCAGGCATTAAGAGAACAGGCACAGATTTACTAACGAGAAGGACATTGACTGAAAAGCCCCTGCCCCCATTAAACGGGCGGGGCTTTTTGTCTTATCAACCCACATATTGACTTTGTATTGAAACTGAATAATCTTTATCAATGGCGATAGGAACAAAGACCTTCTGGGATATTGAAAGGGAAAAGAGAACAACAATCTATCTCATTTTTGGCGTCCTTGTAATTTTCTATTTCTTCTCTTTTTTTGTCCTATGGACAATAATCAAACTATTTATCTATTTGAGACTTTCCCTTGGGGATACTCATCATCACTTCAATTTATTTGGTTTTGATACTTTAGTTATCTTTGTCCTGGCATTGATACTCGCAATCGGGCACTGGTTATATACAAATCGCAATGTAATTGATAAAATTCTAAAATTGTTCAATGCTAAATTCCCAGATAAGAATGACCGTTATCATTATACCTTCACCAATATTATTGAGGAGATAAGTATTGCTGCCGGCAATATAAAAGTAGAACCATTTGTTGTCCCAACGATTGCAATGAATGCGTTTGCCTTACAGGATATTTATGGCCGGAATGTAATCGGTGTAACTGAGGGATTGGTCTCCCGATTGAATCGTGATGAACTCCAGGCAGTCTGTGCTCATGAAATGGCGCATATCGTCTCCAATGATTCTTTGCTAACGACCATTGCCTCTTCATTATTTGGGGTATATAACGAGATGTTGAAGGTTATGGCTGATAATCTAAGCCGGATGTCTCAGATACAGGAAGAAGGATACCTTGGCAAAGGTA
>CBFGJQ010000214.1:0-2899 GCA_965649095.1 Caldifarciminota bacterium
GATTTAATTGATATCTTTCTTGCCGTGCTTGAAAATCAAGTTCATGAACTACAGATTAAATTAAAGAATCTATGGTCTATCTGCGTTGTTCTTGCCGCGGCGGGCTATCCCTTTGCTTACAAACTCGGAGAAGAAATCCAGATAAGAGAGCCCCTTGACTCGCAAACGCTTCTCTTCCACGCGGGAACAAAAATGGAAGATTCAAAACTCGTAACGGCGGGAGGCAGGGTCCTTAATGTTGTCTACGCAGCTGAAAATCTAAAGATTGCAAAACAGAGGGTCTATGAAGAGATTAAAAAGATTCACTTCTCTGGGATGTATTACCGCAAGGATATCGGTAGTTCGGGAATGAAGAAGATGAAAAGGAAGAGAAAAATAAGGTAAGGGGATGATAATAAAAATTGAAGAATCAAGTGAATTTTATGAAAAAATAATCAATACCCTAAAAAGGGGAGAAATTGTTGCCCTCCCGGCCGAGACCCACTATGTCCTTGCCGGAGATGGCACGGATTCAAGGGTAATAGAAAGATTAAATAATTTAAAAAAAGTTGAAAAGGAATTTAATATATTCTTCATTACCCGGAGTAATATCGGACACTATGGTTTTGTGGTCAAAAAGAGACTCATTGACTATTTTCTCCCCGGACCGATAATTTTTATCTTAAAAAAGAATCCTCAAAATAGTCTACCGATGACACAAGATAAACTTGGAATATGGATTCCCGATTTTGACTTTATCAAGAGGTTATTGAATATTTACGAAAACCCAATCTATGTGATCAATCCCGCCCCTTCGCGTAATCTTCCTTTTACTTCGGCATACGAAATATCAGATACCTATCAGAATATAAAACTGGTGATTGATGGAGGAAACCTATCCGGGGTTCCAACCACAGTCTGTGACCTTACCACAACACCACCGACCATCCGGCAAAAGGGAAAGGTGCAAATCCTTGCGATTGAGAAGATCTATGGAAGAAAGGTCATCTTTGATGGCTCTTTGAAATTCAATCTTCTGTTTGTCTGTACCGGTAATACCTGTCGCAGTCCAATGGCGATGGGCATAATAAAGAAGATGATTCCCGAAGATTATCTTGATGTCAGAACGGCTGGCACCGCCGCAATTGATGGACTTCCCCCTTCCCCCAACGCTCAGATTGTAGTAAAAGAATTTGGGGGTGAGATTGAGAGCCATCGGACAAAACCCTTAAATAAAGAACTGATTGATGAGGCTGACCTGATATTAGTAATGGAGTATAAGCATTACAAAACTGTCCTTGAAATGTCCCCGGATGCAACCGCCAAAACATTTCTATTGAAAGAATATAAACGGCGCACAAAGGATAATGAAATTCCAGACCCGATAGGAAAGGAACTTTCTGCATATCGTGATTGTGCACTGGATATGTATCCATCTTTAAAACTTGTGGCAAGGGAAATCAAAAAGAGATTTAAGGGAGATGAAGGTAATCCTCGCCGGGTATAATCTTGATATTGATACAATAAAGAGATTATCCGGCGGAGAAAGGAAGCTACCCCTCACCCCGGAGACTATCTCGGCCGCCTATGCCCGGATAAGTCGTAGTCCCAAATCGGTCATCCAGTTGCGCAAGGAGGCAAGGAAGGAAGTGGAAAATGCCCGTAAATCAAACCAAAGGATTCTCTTTGAAATGGGGCACCACTCAATTGCCGAGCATGCAGTCTTTAACTTTGACATCATTGATATCTCCCGCCTGGCGGTTGAAGAGTTAGAAGGACACCGTCTCTGTTCTTATACTGAAAAGTCCCAACGTTATGTTACCTTCAAGGGTGGTTTCTTCATACCCCCGGAGTTAAACAATTCTCCCCTTTTGAATCAGTTTTCAAACCTGATAAAGCTCCAGCAGGAATTCTATTTAGAACTGATAAATAAACTTATGGCATTGAACGAAAAAAGATTCCCAGCGTTAAAGTCAAGAAGGCTTTTAGAAAACCTCTCCAAGGAGGATGCACGCTATATCCTGCCCCTGGCAACCCTGACCCAACTTGGGGCAACAATAAATGCCCGAAACTTAGAATTGCTTTTGCGGAGATTTGCCAGTCATAGACGGAAGGAACTGAATCAACTGGGCGAAAAACTATATAATGCGACAAAGAAGGTTGCCCCTTCTTTACTTCTGTTCTTTAAGGCAAACGCCTATGACCAGAAGACATACGATGAACTATGTAAATATGCCAGGGATTTACCTGATAGTAAGAAAATAGAAGATGGATTATCCGGCGATACGGTTGAACTGGTTGATTATCCAGAAGATGGTGATGAAAGGGTCCTTTCGGCCATCCTCTTTCGTGTAAAAAACTTAAAATACCGCGAATGTCTGCGGGCAGTAAAAAATATGTCCCAAACAAAAAAGATAGAACTTTATAAGAAGGCCTGTCAGTATCTTGAACTTTATGATGCGGTCTTAAGAGAGTTTGAATTTACAAATCTTACCTTTTCCCTCGTTGTCTCAGCCGGTTGTTTTGGTCAATTAAAGAGGCACCGCCTTGCCACAATCATCGCCCAGGGATACAATCCACAATTGGGAAACATTATTCCTGAATCAATCAAAGAGATAGGTGAAGAGAGAAATTTCCTGGCAATCATAGATAGGACTAATACCCTTTATGAAAAGATAGAAAAAAAATATCCTGGGCTTGGCGAATATATCCTTACTAATAGCCATCGCCGAAGGATCCTGATGTGCTTAAATTTGCGTGAGTTATATCATATCTCAAGGCTGCGCGAGGACCCAACTGCCCAGTGGGACATCAGAAACACGGTGCAAAGGATGTCGGAACTGGCAAAAGAGGTCCTCCCTGTTACGACACAACTTTTATGTAGTAAATCAGAATATCCCGAAACTTATTACAAACTCTT
>CBFGJQ010000215.1:0-2892 GCA_965649095.1 Caldifarciminota bacterium
CCTTTTAGAATCTTTGTTAAGATAATTTCGTCAGGGGACATATACACCTTTTTTCATTCTCCGCAAAAGAAATCTTCTTGGCCAGGATTTCGGCCTCAAAAGATTTCTCAATATCAAGTGTAAATCGTGGGCAGGTATATCAGATAATTTTTTAGAAAGTATTTTTTCGTATTTTAAAACCTTTTTCAAGACTTTTTCTTCACTTTTCTTATTATTGTCATCCTTCATAAAAGATAATAACAAAAATTCTAATAAAGTCAAGTTTCTAATTACGAGATTGAAATCTCTACTCCAGGAGGAGATTGATTGGCGGTGAATCTATGTCACGGTGAAATTTCTGATTTTAGATATAATTTTTTGGGATTTTTTCCTGAACAATGCGGCTTTACGCTTCTTATTGCCTGTGGTTAGAAAATCAGCATAATAGTGATATGCCTTTGCTAAATCATACGCCTGCCCTAAATTCTTGAAAGATTGGATCGCCTGTTGGAATTTCACCGCTGCTTTTTTGTTTCTACCCTGCGCCGCTGCAATCCGGGCTTGCAACAGTATAAGTTGGGCCTTATTAACCCTGGATTTTGTGCGTTTGACCAATAAATAGGCCTGATTTGCATAGCTTGCCGCCAGCATAGCATTGTGCCGACCGAGTTCTTGATCACAATGAGTAAAAGTTATTCTGAGCCCTAAGCCTGTGTCTTTCAATTTTTTCATTATGCTCTCGGCCGGACCAAGATATTTATCTACTTCCTCATTTTCATTCTGTTCAAGGAAATTACGGGCGATGCTGTGAAGGGTATAACCTTCGCCCCGAATATTAGATATTGATCTAAAAATTTTTAATGCTTCGTTGAAGTATTGTCGGGCTTGGTCGTACTGCCCGAGGTTCTGATGGATGGTTCCGATCGCATGTAAACTGAAAGCCTGTCCGTCCTTGTTGCCTATTCTTCTTTTTATTTCCAGAGAATCCTGGCAGAACTTTAGTGCCGAGGCATAATCACCCATTATATTATAAATACTGCCCATAGTATTCAGACCGTTGGCCAGGTTATGCTCGTCACCGATTTTTTTGTCGATTTGTAATCCCTGGTGATGATACTCAAGGGCGCGGCGATAATTACCAAGATAATAATACAAATTGCCGATGTCCTTTAGATTTGAGGCCTCCCCTCTCAAATCTCCGGTATTCTTACAAATTTTCCGAGACCGCTGGTAATAGTGGATGGCCATCTTATAATTTCCCCAAGTGCTGTGGATGAAACCAATGTTGAACAAGACTTGAGCCAACCGGTCAGTATCATATTTGCCCTTAAGAAATTGTAAGGACTTTTTGTAATGTTCATAGGCTTTTTTTAAATTTCCGAATCGGGAATAGACATAACCGATTTTGTTCAAGGCGTCAGCCATCCCTCCTTGGTCATGCATTATCCGGTAGCGATTATATGCCTGCCGGGCGTAAGATAACCCTGCTTCAAAAGAACTGGTGGCAACTGAAAAATCACTGGACATGATAAGGCAAAGGGCATAAGATTTACGGTCATCAATCTCCTTTGTAATCTTCATTACCGTTTTTAAGTCTTCGTAGGCATTCTTGTAACGGCTGGTGAAATAATAAACATCAGCCCTGCTCATCAAAGCATTTATAAGATACTTTACTGCCAACTTGGTTTGAACTGTGTTTTTCTTGGTCATATTATCAGGTTAACTATACTCAATATCTATCAATTTATCTTAACGCCTTTTTGCGAAATAAATGTCTGCCTCAATCATTTGTCCATTTTCGTAAAAGTGATGAACAAAATAGAGATTACCTTCAGCATCAAGTGTTGGTTCACCTGCAAATTGTGAAACAATCAATTCGGGAGAGGACCAGACATCACCCGTTTTTTTTGAACGATATACCGCAGGTGTTCCATTATTGAATCTTGTAAACCATAATTCGCTCCCATCGACTGATAAAAATGGCAAGATATCATCAAACTCATAATTAACTTCATTGATATTGACCGGATCTGACCAGTTGCTTCCACTGCGTGTAGTCTTCCATATATCCAGACCACCGTGTCCGCCAGTTCTTACAGAATGAAAATATAGGTCGTCGCCAAAAATATGTACTTCACCAATCTTTATTTCCTTCATCAATCGGTCACCCATATATCTCCAGTTTTTCCATTTTCCATCTACCCATTCCGCAGTAAACATATTTACTCCAGTATATCCTTCACGGGCAGAGGCAAACCACATTTCGTTATTCTGAATACATACTGCACCGTCTAGTGATAATTTACCAGGGTACTGGAGCCAAACTCTTTCGGCATCTGTCCATTCCTCACCTACTTTGTATGAAACCCATACACCCGATACTGAATCAAGGAGTTGTTGTTCAACAGGTAGCCGGACATCAGATACAAAAACAAAATATAGTGTCTTGCCGTCAGGTAGAATAAAGGGTGAATCTTCAGCACCGGCAGTGTTAACTCCGGGACCAAGTGGAATTGGTGGTTCATATTCATTAGAATGTAGTACCGGTGGGAAAGAATCAGTTTCTGGTGTTCTTTTGATAATATCATTGGGAATCTTGCTGTGTCGGTCAATATCCGGATATTCAAGGTTCTCGCGACAATTAATTGAAAAAAATAACAGCATAACAACTATCCTGCAAAGTAAACTTTTTCTTTTCATTTATTCTCCTTTAAATCATTATACTCAAAATGAACCTTGTGTAAACATTTACCTTGTGGGGTCAGGTCTTAACCTTTAACCATTAATGTTTACAATTTGCTTTTCTTCATAAGGGGAGTTTAAATGGTTTCCGAATGATTTGGGGATAGAGCAGATGCGTTATCTTGCGTATACCCTGTGTGGATTACCTTTGAAAAAATGTTACACGACTTT
>CBFGJQ010000216.1:0-2885 GCA_965649095.1 Caldifarciminota bacterium
CCAGTAAGGTCTCTCTTGTATACGGAATTCAGTATCATCGGGTGATTGATAAATCACGATATCTGCCGACATATCACCTGGCTGGTCATAATTCCGGCGCAGTTTGGTGATATAATCACCCTCTTTGATATAGTCAAATAGCACCGGAAAATCTTCTTTGATATTTTCAAGTTCATCTTCTGAGATTTTATTAGCATACAGGAGTTCGGCACCAGCAAAGAACATCTTGTGCAAACCAATGACATAAAGATATACTGAAATATAATTGGTTGAGGTGAGTGAAGAAATTTTCATTGGATAGACAATGGTGTCGGTAGCGAATTTAAAACATATCCCGATATTACCTCCATAAAAATTGTGGGTAGTGTCAGCCTTGGCAATGAAGAAATACTGCCAGTTACGATTGATATAATCCTGAAACATATCCCGCATACCATCAGGTAACCGGTAGCCATTGTTTATAAGCCAGTTGACAAGGGTATCAGGATTGTCTGTCTGTATCAAAACTGTTTGCAAAAAGCCAATGGTCTTAAGTTCAATGATTTTAAAATAGTCATCTCCATAATTATATCCTTCACCATAATAAGAACCACCACATCCACCGTAGTTTTGTTGGATGGAGGTAAGGGCTGATAAATTCACAAATAAACTGTCATTTACTTCCCTTAGTGATGGCTGAGAAGGGAAAGGCACAACCCAGGCAAAGCCATTGTAATCAGTGATCCAGTTGAATTTTACAAGTATTGATAACTCTTCAGAATCGGGTAGCACTCTTATTAAGGCGACCTGGTCTTGACCGTATATTTCTTTATCCACCGGTGGGATAATACCGCCATCTGCCCAGAGAATGGTGGCGATAATCAATGCCAAAAATATTTTCTTCACTTTCCCTGCCTCCTTTTTAGTCCAAGGATGAGACCTAGACCAACACCATTGAGAGAGATATAATCAGGGGAGTGCCCATAATACCAGTAATATTTTGGGCTTTTTGCATCAAAGTCAATAAAGTTTGCCCAGAATTTAACCCCACCCCTTATTATGCCAAAGTTATGCATTATATTCACTCCCAGACCAAACCCCAGGGAGTTTCTCCTCTTTTCTCCTTTTATGACTTTCCCACTATCTTTAAGAACAGGGTAAGAAACATTGCCGGTAAAATAACCTAATTTAAATCCAAATTCAATATCTCCTAAATTCAGGTATTTCACCTGCAATCCAGAACCACCTGCATTGATTCCAACCGGGATTCCTGATTTTATGAAATAAGGGTCAGCATAAGGATATGCTTTATTATAAAAATAATCAAAATAAATTCCCCAGGTAAAATTCTTTCTATAGAAATCATTTTCTATCTCAAACTGGTAGACAGCGCCAAAATAGTCATCAGTATAATCATCCGGGGCAAGAATATTTACAGAAAGGAAAGGATTTATAGCCTGGTAAAAAAGAAAATAGATAAACATACAGTTATTATATCCATAATTGCCAATTCTGTCAAGGGGACAATTTATTTCCCTCTCGCTCTCTTTTACCTTTTTATTTGCTTTCTTATGCTATTTTATTTAACACATATCGCGGCTTGAAGCCGCTCCTACAAAGAACTTACAAGGGGATTCAAGTGTAAAGGGAATTGTTAAACAAAGCCTTGATTGCTTGACATTGTTGAAAAATTTATTATAATTATCCCGGGGCAAAAATGGAATTTATCATCTTCTTCTTATCACAGATTGATTCCAATATTACTCAATATGAAATTCAGGTGCCCTTTGATACTGAGGCAAAGTTATATGAAGTTGATAGTTCGCTTGGCTCAAAAATTGAATTTTTTAAAGATTATCCAGGAATGCAGAAGGCATTATTATTTTTGCAGCCCGATTCTTCGTATGTCATCGAAATCTATTTTAAAAAACGAGGTATTCCTATTAGAGAAAAAGTAGCCCTTCAAGCAGAACAAATCACACAAATCCAGCAGGAGATCACATCAATAATGGCAGAAGAGATACCCGAAGTTGTATATGACCGCTCAGGCTATTCAAAATTCCTTGGTAATTCTTTTTTGCTTGCCTATGTAGCCCAGGCACCGCTTATGGTTATGGCCTTAAGCCCTGATGATGCACGGATTGGAGTGGCTACCTATATGCTTACCAGTGCTTCAGGTTTTGTTATTCCACTGGTTTTCACCAAAAATAGCAATGTCTCAAAAGCCCACGCCAGTATGTATATCACCGGCGGTATCCATGGCTTGTATATTGGTGGTGCATTGAGTGCAATTGCGGAAATGGCTATTTTTGAAGGAACCGGTGCATTCGTTACTGCGGCTACCAGTGTTGTTGGCGAATATATTGGCTTTCAATCGGTAAATAGATTCAACCTGAGTATGGGAAGGGGGAATACAATATTCTTAATTGGTGATTTTGCCGGTGCCACCGGACCAGGATTACTCAGTTTGTTTGACAATTGGTCCAGTCCAAGATTCACCCATAAACATTACCTAACTGCATCAATTGCTGGTTTTGGCAGTGGCCTGTTTCTTGGTTCAGCCATCACCCAAAATTTAGACTTAACTGATGGTGACCCGTATATTTTTGGAAATTGTGGAATAGTTGGTGGGGCAATGTTACCTTTAATTTTATCCTGGTTTGATAATGGTCAGGGCAGAATTTCAGGAAAGATGTATGTTTCCGCAGGTATTACTGGACTTGGTCTTGGTTCAATACTGGGACACAGAATAATAAGAGACAGAAATTTTACGGAATCAGAGGGGAAGATTATTACCCTTGGTGGAATTGCTGGTGCCTTAACTGGTGCAGGCCTGGTATTTTTATCCGGCAATAATAATCCGAAGGTTTACTGGTCAGGAATTCTTGCAGGTGATATCGTGGGGG
>CBFGJQ010000217.1:0-2881 GCA_965649095.1 Caldifarciminota bacterium
GGAAATCTGCCGATTTTAATTTTATATCCTTTTTCAATTGCCTCTCTTTCAGTAAGTCCAACCGATGATAGCGGTGGTATTGTAAAGACACAGGATGGCACGGCGCGCCCTCTTTTTGTATTATAGATTCCGGAAATAATCTCGGCAACTTCAATACCCTGCTTTGTGGCCTTGTGTGCTAATAATGGAGGCCCAATTATATCACCAATCGCAAAGATATTTTTTATACTTGTGCGATAAGCATTATCAACGATAATATAACCTTTTTTATCAACTTCAATCCCAAGATTTTTGAATACAGAGTCAGTAGGTTTTCTGCCAACAGTGATCAATATCCGGTCAAACTTTTCAATTCTGGTAAATTCGGGCCCTCTGATTTCTACTTCTATTTTATTATCTTCAACCCGGTAGCCTTGAACTGTTGATTTCAATAAGATTTCAATCCCTTTCTTATTCAGGAGCTTGTAAAGATTTTCACAGAGTTCAGTTTCCATACCGGGTAGTATCTGTTCCATTATTTCAACTACCTTCACCGTGCTGCCTAAAGATGTATAAATTGTTGCAAGTTCCAATCCACAGGCACCGGCGCCAACGACAAGGAGTCTTTCCGGAATATCATTCAGTTTTAGAGCATCATCAGTATTGGTAATGTATTTCCCATCAAACTCAAATCCGGGCAGGGCAGTGATTTCGGTTCCGGTCGCAACCACAATGTTATCTGCCTCAATGTATTCAGCCTGACCGTTGCTCTCCAGTTCAATTTTATGTTCAGACAATATCCTTGCCCTTGCCCTTTTCCACTGCACATTATTATTTTTGAAGAGATATTCAATTCCGGTCCGCAGTCTTTTTACGACTCCCTCAGTATTATTGCGAAGAGTTGGTAAATCAATTCCCTTATTATCTACTTTTATCCCCATTCTCTGTGCCTTTTGCAAATTTTCTATTAGTTCTGTTGCAAAACCCAATGCCTTGGTTGGAATACAACCCCGATTTAAACATACCCCACCCAGCTCACCGGACTCTAAAACCAGAACTTTTTTCTTTAACTGTCCGAGTCGGATCGCGCAAGGGTATCCACCAGGTCCTGCCCCAATAATTACTATTTCATATCTATTCATATTCGATTTTTGAAATTTCAGGCATTCCTTAAATTATTCCATTTCAATCAAATCCTTGAAGACCTGGAGTTTGCGCAGTCTTGTCGGGTGACGAAGTTTACGCAGTGCCTTTGCCTCAATCTGCCTGACCCTTTCCCTTGTGATATTGAACATCTTTCCAACATCTTCTAAGGTGCGCGGCATACCATTTCCAAGTCCAAAGCGGAGTCTGATTATCTTTTCTTCCCTCTTTGGTAAATCCTTCAGGATTTCGTTGAAGCGGTCTTTCAAGATTGAAATCGCCGCCCGGCGGGTTGGGGAATCTGACATTGGATTACTGATAAAATCTCCAACAAAAGAGGATTCCTCATCATCTATTGGTTTATCAAGAGAAATTGGAATTAGTGATATATTCTGAGCCATCCGAACCTTGTCGGTTGGCATATCAAGATGGTCAGCAATCTCCTCAATCGTCGGCTCCCTCCCTAAGTCCTGGACCATATCCCTCTGGGCACGGGCAACCTTATTCATTGTATCAAGGATATGGGCGGGAACACGAACTGTCCTTGCCTGGTCGCCTATTGCCCGGGTGATTGCCTGCCTTATCCACCAGGTTGCATAGGTAGAGAATTTATAGCCCTTACGATAATCAAACTTCTCCACCGCCTTTATCAGTCCATTATTCCCTTCGCCGACCAAATCAGCAAATTCAAGACCACGGTTTACATACTTTTTGGCAATTGAGATAACCAGTCGCATATTCCCCTCAATCATTTTCTGTCTTGAACGGTTAATCAGGTCTTCCCATTTCTCTACAATCCTTACAGTTTCCTGGATTCTTTCCGTATTATTGCCCAGTGCGGCAAGAAGGATCTTCCTTTCTTTTATGCAGGCATTTATTTCCCGCTGGTTACGCAGTCGGGGCAGGGTCTTTTCAATCTTCTCAAGGCGCGCCACAGTCTCCTTGAAACTCTGGATGGCTGAATTTAAGGCACTATGCTGGAGCGCAAGGATTGACAGTTTCCTCAGTATCCTTTCTTCCTTTTCAAAGATCCGCCACTCAAGCGCCTTGGTGTTTTCTTTCTGGTGTCTTCGGTATAATTCTAAGAGTGATTTATAGTCCTTCTCTATTGATTTTACCCGGCGTATGAATCTCTGCCTCTCAGCCCAGAATGTATGCTTGTCCATCATCGCCTCAATCTCAATTCGTGAAATCTGGTCAAGGCTCTTCTTCCCCTGCTCTACCTGTTTACACACCTCAATCAGGCGATTTATTGTGCAGGGATAAGGAAGAAACTGGCGCTCTATCATCCGATAGCCGGTTTCAATCTTGACCGCAAGTTCATACTCTTCATCCTTGGTAAGCAGGTCATAATGGGCGAGTTCTTTGAAATATGCCCGAATTGGTTCTTCCGCCCGTGCAACTGCCTTTTGACCGGCTGGCCTTTGAACCTCCTCCTCTTCAGTCTGAACAATACTGATGTTATGTCTCGCCAGAAGGTCAAGAATTTCATCAATCTCTTCTGGCGTGACATCGTCAGGAATGAGTTTATTGATTTCGTTTATTGTTATCTTCCCCGCCTCTTTTGCCTTTTCAAATATCTTCTGTGAATATTTAACCATTTCGCTCCCTTTTTAGTCTTTTTTGGTCAAAAAATCTTTGATCTTCTTTAATGATTCTTTATCGTCTTTTTTGATTGCCTCAACAATATCCCTTTTTAGGGTGCTCCGCTTTAGACTATTTTTATATTGATTTAACGCCTTTACGAAATCATCTTCGG
>CBFGJQ010000218.1:0-2834 GCA_965649095.1 Caldifarciminota bacterium
AAGAAATAACAAATATTCTTTTTGCTTGACTTTTAATATTTTTTATATATAATATCAAAATTTAAGAATTAAAAAAGTGCCTTTCTTTTATGTAAAATAAAGGGGCACTGATTCCGATATCTTTTAAGCCCTTGGCTTAATTTGGAGTAAGTAAGTTTTTCCCAAAAAACCTCTCTCCGCTATGTTATGTGGCGGGTGGGAGAGGGCAAGGGTGATGTGATTAAGTTAAGGTTATCAGGATATCAGGGAAAAACCTGATCTCCTGATCTCCTGGTATCCTGATTTCCTGTTTTATTCTCACCCTCCCCTTTATCCCCCCATCAAGGGAGAAGTAAATGCTAATTTTTGGGAAAAACTAAACGATTACATATCATAAGACTGAGGAGGTTATATGGAACTTAGCCGCAGGGATTTTTTGAAGCTCTCAGCAATTACTGCTGGTAGTCTTTTGCTACCCGTGGGCGAGGCATTGGCAAAAGAAGACCAGAAGTATTTCCCCCTGCATAAGCCTCTTGGTGAAGGAAAGACGGTCTGCCCATATTGCTCCTGTGGTTGTGGTCTGCTGGTTGCTACTGACAAAGATGGCCATATCATTAACTCAGAAGGTGACCCGGAAAATCCAATCAACAGAGGGGCACTTGACCCGAAATCAATCGCGGTGCGTCAGCTCTCTACAAGTCCAAAGCGATTGAGTAAGGTCCTCTATCGTGCTCCCAACTCGGATAAATGGGAAGAGAAACCCTGGGAATGGGCAATTGCTGAGATTAGCAAGCGCATAAAGAAAGCGCGCGATGAGACATTTGTAAAGACCATCAAAAAGGATGGTAAAGATGTAATTGTCAATAGAACCGAAGGGATTGCCTGGCTTGGTGGTGCAGCAAATAATAGTGAAGACTGCTACTTAGCAACAAAATTCTGCCGCAGTCTTGGTATGGTCTATGTTGAACATCAGGCAAGGGTCTGCCACTCCTCCACCGTTGCTGGTCTTGCTCCGAGTTTTGGTAGGGGGGCAATGACCAATGACTGGATTGATATCAAGAACGCGGATGTGATTATGATTATTGGTGGCAATCCCGCTGAGAATCATCCGGCAGTATTTAACTGGATTAATAAAGCACGCGAACACGGGGCAAAGCTCATCGTCGTTGACCCGAGATTTACCCGTAGTGCAGCCACTGCAGATATCTATGCACCGCTCAGACCAGGAACCGATATTGCCTTCGTCGGTGGATTGATTAACTATGCAATCCAGAACAAACTCTATCAGGAAGAATATGTTAAATACTATACAAATGCCCTGACCCTTATCAATCCTGATTATAAAGGACCCGCCGAACTTGATGGTTATTTTAGCGGATTTGACCCAGAGAAAAAGACCTACGACAACAAGTCCTGGCAGTATCAGATGGAAGGTGGTAGACCGAAGATGGCAAAAAGCCTTGATGACCCACAGTGTGTATTTGCAATTTTGAAGAAACACTATTCCCGTTATACACCTGAGATGGTTGAAAAAGTCTGTGGAACTCCAAAAGAGAAATTCCTTGAGGTTGCCCAGACCTTCTGCGCCACAGGCAAACCCGATAAGTCCGCAACAATCCTCTATGCAATGGGAGCGACCCAGCATACCGTTGGGAGCCAATATATCCGTGCCTATGCAATACTCCAACTTCTCCTCGGGAATATCGGTGTGCCGGGTGGCGGAATAAATGCTGCGCGTGGTGAATCCAATGTCCAGGGTTCTACTGATATGGCAGTCCTGTTCCATCTCTTGCCTGGCTATCTTGGTGCACCAAAGGATACCGAACCAGACCTTGAGACCTATAATAAAAAGTTTGATAAGACCAGTTTCTGGGTGAATGGTCCGCGCTTCTTCACTTCATTAATGAAGGCATGGTTCGGTGATGCGGCAAATCCCAGTAATCAATTTGCCTATAACTATCTTCCTAAGGCAAGCGGCAATTATTCGTTTATTCCTATCTTTGAGGCGATGTATGCCAAGAAGATAAAAGGGTTAATCTGTATGGGTATGAATCCAGCGGTCTCTGGGCCAAATAGTAGATTTGAGAGAAAGGCAATGGAAAATCTTGATTGGCTCGTGGTGATGGATATATTTGAGACGGAAACTGCAACATTCTGGAAGGCACCGGGTGTCAATCCAAAGGATATTAAGACCGAGGTCTTCCTCCTGCCGGCTGCCGATGCAATGGAGAAGGCGGGCTCTATTGTAACGAGTGGTCGGAGGATTCAGTGGCGGCCAAAGGTTGCCCAGGCACCAGGTGAGGCAAAAGAGGATATCTGGATATTGACCCAGTTTGTCAAGGCATTAAAAGAATTGTATAAAGGCTCTTCTGACCCTAAGGATAGACCGATTCTGGATTTAGTCTGGAATTATGGCGACCCTCCGGATGTTGAACTCGTTGCCCGGGAGATAAACGGTTATGCCCTTGAAGACATTATTGACAAAAAAGATGAGAAGAAAATTCTCGCTGAGAAGGGCAAGATTATCTCGGGTTTCGGTGTAATCGCCAATGCAAAGAATCCGGAAAAGATTGCCTGTGGTTGTTGGATCCATAGTGGTTATATGGCACCAATGGATGATGGAACCGGTGTTGTGATGCCGGCAAGCAAACGAAGGGGCCAGAAAGACCCCGGTGGTCTGGGTCTCTATCCTTATTGGGGATTCTCCTGGCCTGCAAACCGGCATATCTTATATAATCGTGCCTCGGCAAGACCTGATGGAACCCCCTGGGCAGAGAATAAGAAACTAATCTGGTGGGATGCAACACAGAAGAAGTGGGTTGGGTTTGATGTCCCTGATTATCTTCCAACCAAAG
>CBFGJQ010000219.1:0-2814 GCA_965649095.1 Caldifarciminota bacterium
GGCCAAGACAATCACCTTGAGGCCTCTATTGAAGCAATGGTTTAGAATTGTCTCCAGCATTGGATATAATTCAGGCATTGACTGAGGGTCAAAATCACAGGAGATTAAAATTGGCTTTGAACCCGGTGGAATCTCTTCTATCGCATCAATCAATTTCTGAGTCTGGGGCATAATATTTATCGCCATACCTAAAGGCACAATAAGGGGAGTGATTATCGCCACTGCGATAATCAGGTATATAATCTGCCTTGGAATCTTGGCGAGCCATTCGGCAAAGGTCACTTTCCACCTCCGCCAAGCCAAGAGCGCTCAATACCAAGAATTATCTTTAATGCAGTGGAGACCATACCCAATGCAACACCAAACATAATACCCCTCTTTGCCGCCATATTGGGCACCTTGAGTAACCATTCGGCTAATTCAGAAAGTTTGGGATGGATAAAATAGCCAAAGGGAACGACACCAAGCATTACCACAAAGGCAGCAAGCAGCAATAAGGTTGCCTCGGCAGTTCTTGCGCGGAATGCCCGGTATGCAGCAGATGCCATATAAAAGGCAAGTATTGCGAACATACTCGCACCAAGGGGGAGTATTACATTGGAATATATCGTCATAAACAGAGTGCCACTTTTTATACCCCAGAATAGTCCGATTATTGCCATCGCCCCGAGGCTGAACAGTGTTACAATACTGTAGGCCCAGCCTTCTTTTCTCCTCTTTATCCTGTCGGTGTGATGGTCAATGAGACTTCCGATGCCAAGGATTATACTGAATGCGAATACTACAATCACCCAGCGATTAATATGCTCATTTGCCTGGGTACTGATCGGGTGTCCGATGAAAAATTGGATAATCATTACAAACCCCATAAACATGCATATATATAGTGGAATCTTTTTCTTCATTTTACCCCCTAACAGATGGTCAGAAGGTTAGGGTTAGGAAGAAAGACTATTTTGGTTAAATTGTTAAATAGAACAAGCATCCCAACCTTAACCCACAAACTATCCTTATCCTATATTGAATAACGAAACGACTTTCTCCCAGCCCAAAAGGGCAAGGAGAGAACTGAGAATGAGAAGACCGAGAATAATCATCTTACCCCAGTCCTGTCCTTTTAATGAACCAAGGAGAAGGGGCTCTCGGGAGAGATAGGCACTTGCAGCATAGAGTTCTTCGCCAATCAATGTATAATCACAGGCAACAATGAAAAATGGCAACTGAAAGACGGAATCGGTTCCGGCAATCTGTATGGCACCGGTCGTTGCACCGGTTTCCGCAAGGACCAATGATTCAGCCCAGAAATAACCAACAAATAGATTTGTTGCGGGTTTGTCTCTTACCATTGTTCCACAGACTGCTGAGGTATAACCAAACTGGTCCTGTGTCAGAAAGTAAACATTGTCCGGATTGAATGCATCAGGCCTACCCGCATCGGTATATGCCTCTTTTACAACTTCCCTTGCTACAGTATATACCACCGGGTCACGATTTGGAACAAGAAGTGTAGTATTATATTCAGCGGTCTTCTTTGCAACCTGGGAGAGGATATTCATTGAGGCAATTGTAGAAATTGCATCTATCGGTGCCAGTCCGGGAACATATAGGATTGGCTTACCCATTTCAGTTGCCCTTCCCACTGCCTCTTCCACTGCCTCAAGGCCACTTATCTTTCTTATAAATAGTTCCTTTCCCTTTCGTGCGTGATAGATGAACCATAACAATAATGCCCCATAGACTATAAAGGCAATAAGGACATTCAGACGGGCGGTGTTAAAGAACTGGACACCAATTTCCTGATTTGCATCTAAAGAGAGTAATAAAAGAACTATTTGCATTAACCTCCCTTCTCTATTTTTTATTAAAAACTATTTTGAGGCGGCTCTCAATGTTAAATATGAAATCAGAATGGATACCGCAAATCGGCCTATCTCAACATAATCCTGCCAGAATTTGAAGACCTGCCTGGGCACGAAGATTCTATCGCCTTCAACAATTACCGGGTCTTTCCCGACCGAAATCTTCTTCTTCCCCCGAAGCACATAAGCACCGCGCATATTCGCCTCGGCAAGGGGACCGCCCGCAAGCCCAATATAATCGCTCGCCTTTAAGTTTGGTTGAAATGGAAATGAGCCAGGATTTACGACCTGCCCCTGAACATAGACAATGGCATTGACCGATGGGATTACGAGGACATCGCCATTTTCCATCTCAATGTTCGCCTCGCTATTCTCATTCTCAAACACCTCCATAAGATTTACCTCAATCTTCTTATCGCCTCTTTGAATATAGGCACTCTTTAAATCTGCCCAAGGGGTCAAACCACCTGCCTTGCTAATAAAATCTGAAACCTTTTCCCCTTCATTTAACTCATATAGCCCTTCGCTTGTCCTTTCCATCGCTGCCGTCAACTGAGATACCTTCAATTCGTATCCCCTCTTACCAAAGACTGCGCCTTTAACAATGACCGACTTCTCCATTTTTGGAACATAGATTAAATCTCCATCCTGAACAAATGGATTGCCTGAGAGGTCTCCTGAATTTTCAAACTCTTCCAGGTTCACTATCTTGTCAGGCTGGTTTTTCCTTTTTAGAAGAATCCTTGACCGAGAACCGATAGAGGTCGTGCCTTCCACCCTTTTTATTACCTCTGAGACGCGGTCGGTTGGATATGCACGGGTTGTGCCAGGATTTTTTACTTCCCCGGCAACAAAGACAATAAATGTCCGCATCCCCAAAAGCGTAATATCAACATTGATATTTCTATAGTATTTTAAGAATACCTTTGTCAATGAATCTTTGGCAGATTTTAAA
>CBFGJQ010000220.1:0-2795 GCA_965649095.1 Caldifarciminota bacterium
ATTTTTGATTTAAATCGATACCTTGACATAAATAGTTTTTTGTTTATAATAATATTGTAATCTACTGGAGATGGCGGAGGCTAAAACAAGGAGGTAAAGATGCGATGCCTTAAGTTGATAATCTTAATTGGTATTCCGGTCATACTGCTGTGGGGGGTATACGCTTGATTACTCTCCAGCAGAGTTCTCTTTTTATAAAGTGAATGGTTTTGACCGGATAAGGGCACCAAGGTTTAGCCTTCGTGGTGAGCCCGGCACACCTGAGTTGCCGGCAGTCTATCTTAACTACATCATCCCACCGAATGCAAAGGCAGAATCACTGATTGTATCTCAATTCCAGTTTGTTCAGATTCCTGGTGAATACTATATCTATCCAGCACAACCGCCAAGGATAATTGGTGAGACCGTTCCCTGGGTTCCACCCGATACATTGATTTACAACTCTGACAATCTCTTTCCGGGTGAATTCATCAAAATCGTCGGTGATGGTATAATGGATGGGGCAAGGATAGTGTCTGTTGAGGTAAAGCCGCTCCAGTATCGTCCGAAGGCAAAGAGACTGTTTCTGGTTAGACCGATTGTATTTGAATTTGTCTTCAGACCGAATAATCTTCCAGAATTACGTGCGAAGGTTAGAGGAAAAAATGAACAGGCAGTCTATGATGCCGCATTAAAGAGTGTAGTACAGAACGATAATGAAATCTCGCTCTGTTATCAAAAGCCAACGATTGTGGAAAAAAATCAAATTGGTGCTGCAGCACCATATCCTAAGGGTCCTGCGATTATCATCGCCCCTCAGGAATTCCATTCTGCATTCCAGCCCTATGCTGACTGGATGACCGACCAGGGGATAAAGACCTATCTCATTACACCCCAGACAATCTATACTTATTATTCTGGTATTGATGATGCTGAAAAGGTCCGCAATTACATCAAAGACTGCTACGAAAATGCAGGCGGAACATATTTTATCTTGGGTGGAGACGATGGCTTTGTACCGATAAGATTTGCTTGGGACCCCATATTTGCTTATGACACTATAATTCCTTGCGATATGTATTTTTCGGACTTAACGGGTGTTTGGGATGCAAATGATAATCACAGATGGGGAGAAATATATGGAGATTCTCCTGATAGATTTCCTGAGGTTTTTGTTGGCAGAATTACTGCGTATAATGCTCAAGAGGTTACAAACTGGGTAACGAAGGTTCTCCATTTTGAAAGAACACCGGGGGTCCGTTTCGACACAGTGTTGTGGATATATTCAAGTGCGGTTGATACCGGAGCTACACCTGAACTATTTCCTCCGCACATTGGGCAAATCTTCGCTGAAGATTACTATGCTGATCAAGCCCTAAATGAATTTAACAAGGGCTATGGTTTAGTAAACACTAACTGCCACGGAAACATAATGACATTTAGAACGCGTCACAATCCTAATGCAGATATCAAAAGCTGGTGGCAGGCCTCTCCAAATCCATCATATGCTGGTCTCAATTGGCTTAGTAACACTAGTCGGTATTCTATGATTTACTCAATATGTTGTCTCACCGCTTGTTATGATGGCGTGCTTGCCACTAATGACCCAGCCTCTGATACGTGTATTGAAGATGCCTTTATGGACGCTTATCTCTTTAATGCACCAAATGATTCAGGTCCTTTTGGTTCATGTGCATATCTTGGCAATACGCGCGCTGGTATCTTTTGGAACTCATTTGATCTTCAGTATGCCTTCTGGGAAAGAATTCTATATCCCTGGTGGACAGGCGGTGGTCCACCTGAGCCTTCAATAACTCGTATCGGTGTAGCTGAAGCACTATCAAAATGTGATGAAAAGATAGATTGGAATGCAGATAGCGTGTTTGACCGCCATGTATGCTATTCTCATAACTTATTCGGTTCTCCTACCACCGAGCCTTGGACTAAGACACCCGGCACCTTAAATGTCAGCCATCCCAGACGAATTTATGTAGGTCAAGCAACCCAATTTACTGTAACCGTTAGCGATGCTTCCACTGGCAGAAGGCTTCAATATTCCAAGGTCTGTTTGAATAAACCCGGTGATGTTTATCAGGTTGGTTCAACGAATGCCGATGGACAAATAACCTTTACAATAACACCTCAATCAACGGGAACATTGAAAGTAACGGTAACAAGACTTCACAATGCTGATAATAACTACACTCAATACCGACCTTCACAAACAACCTGTATGGTGCTAATACCACCCGAAGGCGGAGAGCAATCTTCTGGCTCAGATGAACTTCTACCAACTTCACTCTGTATCACAGGATTACCTTCTATTGTTAAAGGTAACTTGACCATCAACTATGGTATTCCGATTCTGGGTGAAGTTCACCTTGCTATTTACGACGTAGCAGGTTCAATGGTGAAGTCAATAACCCATGCAAATCCCAAACCAAAATACTATCGGGAGACTATAAATATCGATGGACTCTCCAGCGGGATTTACTTTGTGGTTCTCAAACAGAACAATGAGAAGACTACTAAAAAATTCCTTCTCGTAAAGTAAATTAAATAAAGTTATGGCCTTCGCCATCTCCATAAAAATAAAAATCTTGAGGTAATGATGAAAAGATTTGCTGTTATTTTAATATCTACATTATGTTTTGGAGAAATAAATTGGGAAATAGAGATTGTTGATAGCGCACATTATACGACAGGTAGTCTTGATTTTGCCTGGTGTGACATAGCGCTAAGTCCTTCCGAAGTTCCTCATATCACTTATTATAAGAATAATTCTCTGGTCCATGCTGTAAAACTTGACACCGGCT
>CBFGJQ010000221.1:0-12086 GCA_965649095.1 Caldifarciminota bacterium
ATAAAAGAGCCTGATGAATCAGGCAACTACAATTTAGGGAAAACTAAATGATTACGAGAAATATTATTTGTGGCGCGGTTTGGAAAGCGTTCCTAAAGAGATAAAAGGCTTACGCCTTAACTCCAGTTAACGGGATTAAAATCCCTGCTCCATCTATAACCATAAAACCATCTAACCATTCAACCATTTAACCATCCAACCATAAAACCATCCAACTATCTAACAAACAATCCGACTATCCAACTATGAGACTATCCGACAATCTTTTTGCCTCTTCTGAATCCGGGATAATCTTTAATACCTTCTGCAATATTTTACGGGCATCGGTTTTATTGCCGTGCTCAATACAACTCCTTGCAAAATTTATCGCCTCAGTCTCAAACTGGGTCAAAATCTTAAATCTCATCTCCACTGACCAATTATCAAAATTCTTCTTAAAAGGCTCACCACGGAATAGACCAATCGCTTCTTTATATTTTTTTATTCCAAGTTCATATTCATTTGCCAAGAAGAGTGCCCTTGCCTGGGCAGTGAGCTCATTATATTTTAGCCAGTCAGTGGTAATATGGCATTGAATATGAATCTGTGAGCCTTTTATCTGTAGTAAGTTTCTTGTCAGTTTCAGTGTCTTTCTAATCTTTGATATTGTTTGATAAAGATAATGCCTTGCATTTTTCTTATTGGTCCAGAAATTATCACATATCCTTTTTACATCTAAATTCCATTTCTTGTTGAGAATGATGTAGAGCAAGAGAGCATACTCTTTTGGGTATAGCTCTATTGAGACCAAAGGTATATTGTTTCTCAATACCCTGAACCACCCCAAAAATGAGATTTCATAATAAGGCAAAGATTCATTAAAGACCGGAATCATTAGATACCGGGCTGGGAGTTTTAGTTCTTTCCCTTTCGTAAGATAACCATTTACTAAATCAGGAAAAAATAGAGAATAAAGTAGAAAACGTCCAAGCAATTTATTTTTTAATGCGAAGTCCAGCGCCCTTTTTAAATAATATCTCCTCCCCTGATTCGCCTGACATAACATTGAGAGGAGTTTGAAAGGCGGTGTTAATGTTGAAACCTTAAAATTGAAATTTTTCTGTGTTAAACAGGTCAAGGTCAGAACCTGAGATACCATTCTGTTTTTCCTGAATAATGGTAAATAATCAAAAGTTAACTGTCTGCCTTCTTCTTTCTGGCATAGGGCATACTTTGCCCCGAGGATAATTAATAAATTAATGAATAGATAGGGCAGAATATTTTCCTTTTGTGCTAATTTTAGTCCCTGACTTGCATAATCAATCGCCAAGTCAGGGCTTCCATTCAGGAGTTCATTCTGCGCCATTATCAAATATTTCCTCGGTTCATAACCCCAGATATGTTTAGTTCTTTCGTTTATCTTTAATGCCTCATTAAATTCTCCGTTTGTCAGTTTACACGCCATATTTGCCATATGAAAACTGCCGAGTTGCGTATGCTCCTCTGATTTTTGCATAATGTTAAGCCATTTCTCGGCATCTTTTATATAACCAAAAGAAGTTGCAAATGTTGCCATATCGGATAAAAGGGCAAGGGGTTTATTTTTGAAGTTTTTTAGTATATTTTTGCAAATGGTTATGGCACGCTTTGCCTCTCCAAATTTCAGCAGTGTAAGGCAGCAATGGGCTTTGCACATAAAAAATGCAAAACATAACCCAGGGTCGGATAATCTTAAATAGAGTCTTTCGGTATTTTTTATCACCCGGTATTCCTTCTCATAATTCCCTATCCAGTCCAGTGTAAAGACTTCCGCAAAATTTGCCCTTAAGAATGAATAAATCCATCTTTTCTTATGGAATTTAATTTTTAGCTCTCTTGCCTGGTGAAGGAAATCACCCAACGGCCTTTTTCCGAAATTCAGGTATAATTGGGCAAGACGGTGATGCAAAGGCAGGATTTGCGGGTCTAAATGGAGAAGAAAATCTTCATCACTTAAAACTGGAATTCTGCGCAAAATATTCTTCAATCTTTTCGGCGGAAGGCTATCTTTATGCACCTTCAAAAATTCTGTAATCCGTTTTGAATCCCCCGAAATGTAAACAGATTTTATATACATATTTGATATATACTTTCTATTAAATCCGGTATAACCCCAATCGCGCCATATCGTCCATAATTTTTTGGCCGAGAGATAAATTCCTTTATTTTTTAAAATACTTGAGGCTTCCTTGATAGTTAAATTGGGATTTCCTTCTTTTATATCTATCACCGTTTTTAAGATCCAGGGAGGAATTTTGTTTGAACTCAGAATCAATTCGGGTGAGAGTCGTCTTTTATGGATTTTATATTCACTCAACCATCTTCTTAAGGTCGTAAAATGAACAGACTTTTCTTGGGCAAGTCTTCGCAATGATAAATTACCATTGAGGTACTCCTGGATGCATTTATATTTAAAGAGTCCATCATATCTTGTATGCATATTTTGAAAATTTTATCCAAAATTGAGTAAAAGTCAACACCTTCAGGAGCAATTCTACAAAACCTATGTAATTTCAGAAGAATTTAGGTATCCTCATGAATTATTTTTCTCATATTAAGTGTGATAATATTGAATGAAAGGGGGTATTATGAAATCTATTATCTGCGTTATGTTCATTCTCTCGGGTATTGCAAATGCTCAATGGTTGTTGCCTGATCTCTACCTTCCCGATTCATTCTCTGTACTGACTGATATTTATGAACTTGCCTATAATACGGCGCATAATAAGCTATATGTAGCTGGGTTGAGTCGCATCGTAGTTATTGATGGAATGACAAATCAAAAGATTGCAAAGATTACTCTTCCTATCTACGTATTTTCAGGACGTCTCGCGTATAATTCTAATAATAATAAACTATATGCTGGCGGAGGCAAAAGGGTAATAGTAATTGATGGAGCAGCAGATACCATTCTCAAAACTATTTGGGTAAAAGATTCAATAACCGGTGTGTTGTATAATCCACAATATAATAAGATTTTTGTATCTCATTCCTACGACACTGTAACGGTAATCAGTGGGGCAAATGATAGTGTGATTGCTACAATAGGAGTAGGACGGAGTAACCTTTCGCTCTTAGGGTTTAATTCTTCTGGGACCAAACTCTATGTGGGAATTAGCTCAACGCCTTATTCTGTGGCTGTGATAAATGTACCAAACAGCTCCTTAATTACAAAAATTTCAATTTCCTCACCTCCAATCGGTTTCTGCTATAATTCTGTGAATAATAAGGCATATACCGGGCTTCCGGTGGTGATAATAGATGGTATAGGGGATAGTGTAATAACTACTCTAAATGGCACCGGTTCATTTTGCGATAAGGGGCTTGTCTACAATTGGTTAAATAATTGTATCTATGCGGTGAGACATATGGGTACACTCTATGATACTGTGCAGGTAATTGATGGAGCAAGCGATAGCATTATCGCGAGGATACGGGTTTATGACGCCCCCTATGCCCTCACATTCAATCCTAACGATAATAAAGTCTACTGCTCTAACGAACATTCCAAAAACGTATCAATAATAAGTTGCGCCACCAATACGGTCATAGCCACGATCAGTACTGACCCATATCCAAGGCCAGTAATCTATGCATCTACAAATAATAAAATTTATTGTGGCAATGCTCGTGGTCCAAGTGTAACAGTGATTGATGGAACAACTAATAGTAAGGTTGCCACGGTAAAGGTTGGAAGTTATAACGAATATATGGTCTATAATTCAGTCAGCAAAAAAATTTATTGCACTGAGTTGCAGTGGACTTTAACAGGGTATTACCCAGGCATTCTTCATGTAATTAACGCTAATAATAATCAACCAATTACTTCAATAACCGTGGGCTATCGACCGATGGGACTAACATACAATCCTACTAATAACAAAGTATATTGCGCCAATTATAATAGTGGCACAGTTTCAGTGATTTCCGGTGTTTCCGACAGTGTAATTGCAACTGTTACTGTTGGTATTCAACCAAGAGGTCTATGCTATAACTCAGTAAACAACAGAGTTTATTGTGCTAATGAAATAAGTGATAATATTAAGGTAATTGACGGCGTGTCAAACACTGTCATTGCTACGATTCCTGCTGGTAATAGGCCCTGGAATCTTTTTTATCATTCCGGAAGGAATAAAATTTATTCAATAGATAGCACAACTATTACAGTGATTGATGGAGCGAGTAATACCCGGATTAAGACAATGCCAACAGCTCTACCAGGTTTCTGTTTTGGCTACAACTCCAATCATGACAAATTATATATCGGAGAAATGGTGTATTCGCAAGGCGGATTTGTAGGTGGTATTGATGTGATTGACTGCAATACCGACAGTATAATAAAATTCATCTTTACGGGCTCGCAAGTAAGGAGTATATGCTATAATCCAAACACTGATAAATTTTATGCGGTGATAGGGTCATCATCAGGTTCTGGAAGCGGCAGGATAGAAATTTACAATGGTGCAAATGATAGCCTTGTAAAGACCATCTATTTAAACTCATTTCCTACCCCGAGTTTTTACAATTCAGTAAATAACAAAATTTATTGTGGAACAGACCGTCATATTGTTGTCATTGATGGAAATACTGATAGTATTATTACTACATTCAACAAAAGGGTGAGCACAGAATTCTGTTATAATCCCGCAAGAAATTATCTCTATGGTTCGTTTCTTGGGGCTTATCTTGTAGTGATCGCTGATGAGATGGTCAATATCGGAGAGGAAAGAAATTCTGAAGTTGGTAATTCGATTACGGTTGCACCTAATCCCTTCAATCGTCAGACAAAGATCAGATTTAAAACTGCTAAAGGGGGTGAAACTATAGCAATGAAAATTTACAATATCTTAGGTGAGTGTGTTAAAAATCTAAAAATTGAGACACACAGCGAGGCCTATGAAATGGTTTGGGATGGAACAGATGATTTTAATAGAAAACTCGGTTCGGGCGTTTATTTTCTCAAAGTAGAAGGGGAGGGATATAGTGAAAGCAAAAAAATAATATTAACGAGATAACGAGATAATAACATAGGAGGATTATATGAGCAGTGTGCTTATTATCGGTTCCATGCTGGCGAATATACTATTTTGCCAGCAGGGCTGGGTCTCTTTACAGGGGCCAGAAGGCGGAGCAATGCGGTATATGCTTTGGTTACCTCCTGACTATACCGATTTAATAGGTTGTGCCTCTTTTGATGAATGGTTCCAGTTAGCTTTTTCGCAGGGGCTATACTATTCAAGGAATTTAGGGAATAGGTGGTTTCTGTCCGAAAAGGGCATTGATTGGTCTAAGGGTGGGATTCAGCAGTTGGACTATAACTATGTTAATCCTGAGATTCTTTATGCGGCGCAAGGTGATGGTGACACAGGTGCGGTTTATAAAACTACCGACGGAGGTTTGACCTGGGTAAATATTGCACCTGTTGATGAAGACTTTCGGGCAATATACTGCTCGCGCAAAAATCCCGATGTTCTTTTAATTGGCTCAAGAGAGCCAAATGTTGGAATATTTAGGAGCACTGATGGAGGAAACAGTTGGACAAATGTTAATTCAAATATAAGGTGTAATGAGTTCGCTTACGACCCGAGATGTCCAGATACAATTTATGTTGCTGGGGCAGTTGATAGTTATATATGGCGCTCTGTAGATGGCGGACAAACCTGGACCCAAATAACCAATCTTCCTGATTCTTATATTCTATCAGTAGCGGTCGACCCCCAGGATGGAAATATCATTTATTGTATCCCTGACAATGGCACTGACCATTACGGTGTTTATCGTAGTTCAAATTTTGGCGCATCTTGGCAACAAGTACTTGCTCCTCCTACCTTTTATTCCCTCTTTGTCCAGGTAAGGGTTTCTCCAGCAAATCCTAATATTGTCTGGGCTGTTGGTTTACCTGGTTTATATCGGAGCACCAATCGGGGACTTAATTTTACACGCATTCAAAACTTTCCTGGGGCAGGGTGGGGGATTTTACCCCATCCAACAAAAGACAGCGTTGCCATTATCTCTTCGGGTGCTAAACTATGGCTTACTACCGATCTTGGAAATACCTGGCAGAGTAAAAATTTCCGGTTGCATGGTCTATCTTGTGCGCCTATTAAAGCTCTTACTACGAATCAAATCTATACCCTTGCTGGTGGTGCCTATTACAGTGCATTGGTTAAGACCACCAACGGAGGCAGGACTTGGACGACACTGTTGGAAAAATATTCCAATCTACCCTATAATTCTGCTATTACGCTTTGGTCTTTTGATATCCACCCCATAGATACAAACTACATAATTGTAGGCACAGGGGACTGGACTCCCAGGAGTACCAATGGCGGGAGTGTTTGGGATACACTGGCGAGTCCCAAAAAAGTTCAAGAAATTCGTTTTTCTCTGGCCAATTATAACCATATCTGGGCAGCCTCTGAAGATTCGGGATTTTACAAATCAACCAATAAGGGCGAGAGTTTTATATTATCTTTTACACCCGGACTACCTTGTGTATCAATTGCACCCCATCCAACCGACAGCAATGTTGTTCTTGGTGGAACACGCCGGACTCAATATGTCTTTCCTAGGTTATTTCGCACCTCTAACGGTGGCACAAGCTGGCAAATGGTTCTTTCCGGTGTTTATTATTCATTTTGTGACATTGAATTTGCCCCCTCATCTCCTCAAATTGCCTATACCTGCGATCACGTGAATGTCTATAGAAGCACAGATACGGGATTGACCTGGAGTCTTGTTGGGACTCTTCCTCGGTATATTTATGATCTTGAAATTGACCCGGTCAATGCGAATATATTATATGCGGGCACACATGGGGCAGGAATCTTCAAGAGCACCGACGGAGGAGCGTCCTGGACATCAATGAACTATAATCTCCCAGATAATGAAATTGGGTCTTCTATCCGAATTCTCTCCGAGGGAGTCAATTCCTATACTTACGCTGGAGTTAGTCGCGGACTTCATCTATTAGCCTCCCTTGATACACTAAAACCTTCAGTCTCTGTCATTCAGCCCAATGGGGGTGAGGTCTTATGGAGTGGCCAAAATTATAATATAATGTGGAATGCAAGCGATAATGTGGAGGTTGATGGGATAGATATCTTCTATTCTACCGATGCGGGTACTCACTATCAGGGTATTTCATATAATGAACCCAATGATGGAGTCTATTCCTGGACTGTTCCCAACACACCTTCAAATCAATGTTATGTCAGAATAGATGCCTATGACTTTGCCGGGAATATGGCTTGGGACAGGAGCGACAATTACTTTTCTATTCAACAAACCAATGTGGAAGAGAATGGTCCGGAACCAGCAAGGGATGTATTACTGGAAGTAAGAGGATTGGGTAGGCCCAAAGTTTACTGCACGGCGGGATATGGATCAGATATTGATTTATCCCTGTATAATATTGTGGGTCAGCGGGTCTTTAATTACAACTCAAAGGGATTTATTGGCACTAAGGTCTTTGCTTTAGACTTTCTCCCCAGCGGTGTCTATTTTGCAGTATTGAATACCGACAATGGAAAGGGTGTGATTAAAAAGGCGGTTGTGGTAAAATAATCAATATTTAAAAAAGGTAGTCTCCGGATGGTTTATATAGTAGTATCAAGAAGATAGTAATTGTAGGAAAAAATTATCAAGAGTAACAGGAGGTAAGAATGTGCTACTTTATGATTATTTTGCTTCACACTTCTTTTGATTCGCTCAATGTCAAGTTTATCGGCAATTGGCCATTTGCCGATGCCTGGGCAGTAGCCTATGATAAGACAAGAAATTTGGTCTATCTTGGCTCAGGTGGTGGTGTCTACATCCTTGATATCTCTAATCCCGCAAATCCTGCGAAAATCTCCGAGGCGATCCATACCCGGGGGATAGTCTATGATTTGTATTATGCATCAATTGTGCAGCAGCTCTTCATTGCGACCGAGGCGGGAGTTGAGATATGGAATGTAGGTTATCCTCAGAATCCTCAAAAGTTAGGCAGTTATTTTACACCGGGTGAGGCACGGTCTGTCTTTGTTGATGGTTTTACTGGTGTGAATGTGTTTGCATATATTGCTGATGGTGATGCAGGATTGCGAATAATAGATGTTACCAATCCGACGAATCCTTATGAGGTTGGCAATTATGATACACCTGGCTTTGCGGCTGATGTTTATGTTTTAAACAATTACGCTTATGTCGCAGATGGGCAAGAAGGAGTGAGGATAATAGATGTTTCACTTCCTGCCAATCCTTCAGAAGTTGGCCATTTCATGACCCCCAGCAATGCCTATGGAGTATTTGTAAGAAATAATTATGCCTATGTCGCGGCATATACCGCCGGTCTTAGAATACTGGATTGCTCAAACCCTTCAGCACCTTATGAGGTGGGGCATTATGATACCCCTGGCGCTGCTTATAGTGTGAGTGTCTCCGGCAACTATGCATATGTAGCAGATGGCACTTCTGGCTTGCGCATAGTAAATATCTTCAATCCCACAAATCCAATAGAGGTTGGGTATTACACTATCAGCGATCCTGGTCTGGCATTTTCCGTCACAACGAACGAAGACATTTCAGAACCTATATTTGTTTTTCTTGCCTATACTCGTGCCGGGCTACGGATAATTGATGCCTCAATCCCGCAGCATCCCATAGAAGCCGGACATTATTCCACGCCCGCTCCCGCAACAGGTATATTTGTTAAAGGGAATCTGGCATTTTTGGCGACCGGCACATCAGGGTTGTACATAATAGACATAGCTGACCCCTCATCCCCAATTGAAATTGGGAATTGCGATACCCCTAACTATGCGGTTGGTCTGTTTGTGGTTGATAATTATGCGTATATCGCTGACAACATTTCTGGATTGAGGATAATTGACATCTCAGACCCGACCAATCCGATTGAGATTGGTTATTATGATACACCAGGTTTTGCAACCGGCATTTTCGTTGCTGACACCCTTGCCTATCTGTGTGATGGCCTAAACGGAGGGCTCTGCATAATAGACATCTCAGACCCACAACATCCTATGCTTTTAGGAAGTTGCCCATTCCCTGGCACATCAACTAATATATCGGTGATGGGTGGTCTAGCCTACATTGCAGATGGCTACGACGGATTATACATCATCAATGTTGACGACCCCACGAACCCTTATATTGTTGGTTCATGTCAACTCTTCGGTGCCGCAAACGATATTACAGTTATTAACAACTATGCGTATATGGTGGGCCTTGATGAGTTCTGGTTTCGGGTGGTTGATGTGACCGACCCCATCAATCCCCAGCCAGTAAGTTTTTATATCACTTCAGCTTTTACCTACGGCATATCACTCTTTCGCAATCTTGCTTACATCGCTGATGGGTATAATGGATTGAGGATAATAGATATCTCTGACCCGCTGGGCCTCTGGGAATGTGGTTACTACTATGGCTCCCCGGGTTGCGCAGTTGATATTACCTATAGAGACTCGCTTATTTACTTAGCAACACTGGATGCAGGTCTTCAAATATACCAGAGTCTTTTTTATTCAGTGAATGAGACTCCACTAAATCATTCTTTCGGACCGGACATCTCTGTCCCTACATACTTCAATAATGATATTAGAATAAACTTCACTAACCCGGTTTATAAAAATGTTAAAGTTCGCCTGTTTGATATTCAGGGCAGGATTGTCTGGGAAGGAGACTATTTTCTCAATACCCGAACGCTGACGGTTTCGGATAATCATCTTGCGCAGACTCCTCCTGGTATTTACTTCCTCCGGTTGACTACAGAATTTGATACAACTTTCAAACTGATAAAGGTTAAATGATGGGGGAAGAATATGAAAAACAAATTGACAGTAATTATATTGATTTTTTTAGGTTTTAGACTACTTTATGCTCAGGATTCATTAAACTGTCGTCTGATTGGAAAGTGGCCCTTCGGTATTTCAAGGGCGGTTGCATACGATGCACAAAATCGGGTTGTCTTTTTAGGTTCAGGTGCCGGGGTTTATATCCTTGATGTCTCAAATCCTTCTTTACCTTTAAAATTGTCCGAGGGACTACATTGTGCAGGAATAATCTGGTGGCAGATGTGCTATTCGGCACCCTTACTCTATACTGCAGTGGGCGAAAAAGGGATAGAAATTTGGGATGTATCTGACCCGCTATCACCACAACGGATTGGTTATTTTGATACACCTGATTTTGCAAACGGGGTATTCGTATCAGGCAATTATTGTTATGTCGCCGATAGTGTAGCAGGGTTAAGAATTCTTGATATTTCAAATCCTTCTTCTCCGATTGAAATCGGCTGGTGTGATACACCAGGGGCAGCCTTCGATGTCTATGTCAACGACAACTATGCCTATGTCGCTGATCATAGCGGCGGATTGCGCATCATTGATGTTGCAGACCCATCACATCCTGTGGAGGTTGGTCATTATGACCTTTATGGTTCTGCCCGGAGTGTTTATATCATTGACACCATGGCATTCATAGTGGCGGGATATTCACTTTATATTCTCAATGTTGCTAATCCGGGAAGTCCTTTTCTGTTGGGTCAGTGGAATGCCCTTGACTTTCTTCTGGATGTCTATGTGGTAGATAATCATGCATATCTTGCAAATTTTATGAATGGTCTTAAGATCGTCAATGTCTCTAACCCTGCTCATCCTTACGAAGTGGGTAGCGTGCCCGGGATAGCAATGAGTGTGTGCGTATATGGCGTTTATGCATATGTGGCTGACCAATTGAGTGGCCTAAGAATTATAAAAGTCTCTCAACCTTCATCGCCACAGGAAATAGGTCATTATAAGACCCCCTATTTTTTTAATAAAGGCTGCATTGCTAATACCTATATTTACCTGGCAAATATGCTTGATGGCATTCGCATCATTGATGTAACCGACCCCACTAATCCTTCTGAGGCTGGAATATTTGATACCCCGGGATCAGCACTCGATGTTTACGTTCAGGCTACAATTGCCTTTATTGCCGACCATTACGAAGGATTACAGATAGTCGATATCTCCGATCCTACCAATCCACACATAATCGGACACTGTAGTACACCTAATATTGCCGAAGGAGTCTATGTTTCTGACCATTACGCATTTATCGCGAATACATATTCTGGGCTTCGTGTGATTGACATCTCTGACCTTGCTCATCCTTATGAGGTTGGATTTTACGATACACCTGGTCTGGCCCATGATGTTTTTATCTCAGGCTCATATGCTTATGTAGCGGATGGTGCTTATGGTTTACGAATTATTGATGTAAGCAACCCTTCAACTCCGAATGAAGTTGGTAGCTATAATACATCTGGCGACGACGCCCTCGGTGTCTATGTCTCAGGTTCTTATGCATATGTTGCGGATGGAAGTTATGGTTTAGAAATCATAAATATTGAAAATCCATCGCAACCGTATGAAGAAGGGTATTATAATACACCTGGCTGGGCGCATAGCGTTTGGACATCTGATACGCTGGCATTCATTGCTGATTACCACAGTCTTCGCATAATCAACATCGCAGATGCAGCAAATCCCATTGAAATGGGATACTATTTAACCCCTGATACACGGGCACGGGATGTCTTTTTTAAAGATTCACTCATCTATTTAGTAAACGAACTATGCGGAGTCTGGATTTTTAAAGCAGGTCAAGTGGGTGAAATATCTGAAAAAAGATTGGCTTCTCCGCTTGATATGATGAGTTTGAGCAATCCTGTTAGGGGAAAAATTCTGATTTATCTTCAAACCCCGGTAGGTCAAGATCTTGATTTCTATCTCTTTAATAGTTTAGGACAGTTGGTTAAGGTCTACGAGATTGGAGCAATTAGTAAAGGCAGGTTATTCTTAGATGTTAAAGATTTGGCAGGGGGAGTCTATTTTCTCAGGGCTAATCTCCCTTTCTCTAATTCTTGTGAGAAACTTGTTATCTTGCGATAATCTCAATTATCCTTAAAGGATTTGTTAATTATTTCTTGTTTTGTATAGGAATTTGAAAATTCCTATACAATATAATGAAATTTTTCATTATAGAAAAAATATGGACAAGATACATCAGGGATTTCCGATCGC
>CBFGJQ010000222.1:0-24667 GCA_965649095.1 Caldifarciminota bacterium
TGTTTCGGAATCTCAAGAGATGCTGAAATAAATTCAGCATGACAGGTTGCTCTAATAGACTTTTTCAGCAACCTCTTTTGTCCTTGTGAATAGTTCTCTTTTGCTAAAATGTTAGGAGGGGTTCTAACTCCGATGTAAATCGTCATCGGTGCTCGGTTATGATGCCCGTTGCGTCATTGGGTTAAATGTTTTTAAATCTTTTGCATCTTTAACCCTTTAACCAATTAATTCACTCCCCAAGAAGATTGGGAATTTAGATTTAGAATTTATGATTGATACAGTTCTGACTCTTGACATACCCCTATTTCCGCTTATAATAAGGATTGTGAATAAGCTCCTCCTTTTCCTTTTATTCTTAAATCAGCACGATTTCACGATTGCCCGCTTGAAGTATGGAGGGGGCGGTGATTGGTATACAGACCCTTCTTCCCTCCCCAATCTATTAAATGAGATAAACAGAAGAACAACAATAAGGGCAAATCCAAAGGAGGAGGTTGTAGAGATAACCGACCCGCGGTTATTTGAGTTTCCATATCTTTATATGACCGGTCACGGTAATATCCATTTTACCGATGAAGAGATAAAGATTTTAAGAAACTATTTTGCCAATGGTGGTTTTCTCCATGCCGATGACTGTTATGGGATGGATTCGTCCTTCCGGAGGGAGATTAAAAAGGTCTTCCCTGATTCTCCCTTGATTGAGTTGCCATTTGACCACCCAATCTACCACAGTTTCTATGATTTCCCCAATGGACTACCCAAGATTCACGAGCATGATGATAAACCAGCCCAGGGATTTGGTATCTTTTGTCAGAATCGCCTTGTCGTATTCTATACCTATGAGTGCGACCTTGGTTGCGGCTGGGAGGACCCGGATGTCCATAATGACCCTCCCGAGAAGCGCGAATCAGCACTGAAGATGGGAATAAATATCCTCATATATGCCCTTACCCATTGAATAAAAAATGGAATCAAACCCGATTATCGGTAAGGCAAGGATTTATAATAAAAAACAGCAACTCATTGACTTGGGGACATTTCTATTCTTCACCCTCGGGGCATCTCTGATCTCAATCACCGGCGCCCTCTTTCTTTTTAAGTCGCCAATCTATGGCCTAATCGGCATACTCCCACTTCTATTCTATCGTGGGAGGAGTTTTATAGAAAGGGTGAGAATACTTGACCGAAAGATAAATTTTAAGGGTGAACTCGTGGGTAGTCTGCAGTTCTCTTTGCTTCCTCAAAGTAATAAAGAGGGTTATTCAAGGGAATTGATTGAAGGGTTTATAAAGAGTGTCACCGATAGATTTATCAATATTGATATCAATAAATATTTAAGTTTTGAGAATTTAAATCGCTCAATCCTATTCTTTCTCTTGACTATCATCCTCTTTCTCCTCTATCCAGCATTCTTTCCGGAAAGATTCTATTTCTCTCTAAATCGGAGAATTGAATATAAATTACTGCCCAGGGCGATGGCAATCCCTAAGGGAAAAGAGATAGACCTGGAACTTCATATCTTCAATCCTTACCTCCCCAGGGCAGTGGAACTCATCAGGGTGGAAGAAGGGATTACAAAACGGGAGAAGATACCCTTGGTAAATGGGATTGCCCACAAGAGGGTAATCGTGGAAAGACCCTTCCTCTTCTATTTTAGATTCCTTAATTGGACGAGCGAGAAGATAAAACTCCAGGTAATTGAGCCGCTATCGCTAAAGTATCTTGAATTCCATTTGAAATATCCTCCCTATACCCACTTAAAAGAAGAAAGCAAAACCACCCGCCAGATTGTAGCACCTGTTGGCACAGAGGTTTCGGTAAAGGGGATCGCCTCCCAGACTCTATCCAGGGTGCTATTTGAGTATGGCACTCCTGTAGAATTGCAATGTCAGGATAATGAGTTTACGGGGAGGTTCACAGTTAAAACAAGTGAGAATGCAATACTTTACTTAAAGGGAGAGACTGAATTGAAGGAGGTTGTAACAATCTATGCAGTCGGCGACCTCGCCCCGATTGTTGAGATATTCTACCCTGGATACAACATCAATCTCCCCCCGGATATGAAATTGACCTTAGGGATAAAGTGCAGTGATGATTACGGGGTTGCGAGGGTAGTCCTTAATTATTATTGGAAGGAAAACAAAAAAGTAAACTTGAGATTCAACAAGGGGAGCATAGAAGATACGATATTCTTTGACTGGGACCTCTCCACGCTTGGCCTCTTACCGGGCGATGAGGTTTCATACTATGTTGAGGTAACTGATAACGCAGGACAGATCTCCCGCAGTAAGCGATACTACATCTACTTCCCGACAATGGAACAGATATACCAGGAGGTAAGAGGAAGGGAGGCACAACTCCAATCAGACCTCAACTCCTTACAGGAGTTATACAAAGAGAATATGGGCGAGATAAGGCGGATTGAAGAGAAGATAAAGAGAGAAAGAGAGTTATCATATCTTGATAAGGAACGACTAAAAGAGGTAATTGGCAGAGAGGAGAAGGTCTTAGCGAAGATTTCTGAATGGCAAAAGGAATTGGAAAGGACGATTGAGAGATTAAAAGAAGGGATTGTCCTTGACCAGAAGTCAATAGCGAGGCTCCAGGAGATTACCAGAATCCTGCAGGAGATTGCCCCTGATGAGTTGAGACAGGCGCTACAAAATTTGAAGCTGGAACTTGATAAAAGACCGGAGGAGGTTAGAAAGGCATTAGAGAATCTAAAGGAATTGCAGGAGGAATTTGCCCGGGCCCTCGAGCGGACCCTTGAAATCTTAAAGAGATACCAGCAGGAAGAAAGATTAAAGGAACTCGCCCAGAAGGCAAAGGAACTTGCCGAAGAGGCGGCGAGGTTAAATGAGGGATACCAGAGCGCGGAGGGGGTAAAGGATGCCTGGGATAGTCTGGCAAGAAGGATTGATAGCCTTGCCCGGGAGATTGGAGAACTGGCCGGGGATTTGGAGATGGAGGAGGAGATCTCCAGTGCCCTCAATGAAAGGGCAAAAGAGGCAAGGGAGATCGCCAGAATTAGCCCGGACAATCTCTCAAAGGCGGAAAGGGATCTGGATAAACTTGCCTCCGACCTCCAGCAACTCTATGAATCCCTGACAAAGGGGAGGTCAGCAAATCTGAGAAAGAATATGATGGAGACATTGAATCACCTGATTGAGATATCAAGGATGGAAGAGGACTTATTAAATATGGATAATTTAGACATAGATTTACAGGCAGAGATTAAAGATGCAACAAAGGCAGTGGCAGAAAGCCTCTATGCCCAGCAGGTAAAGAGCCTTTATGTTACACCACCGATGGGCAAGAGGCTGGCAAAGGCAATAAAAGAGATGGAGCAGGCACAGATGGATGCCAGTCTGGGGACGGCGTATAAAGATAACATCAGAGAGGCAATGAGACAGCTGAACCTCGCCAGTGTGGAGATTCTTGAGAGTCTAAAAAAGGCGATGGAGGCGGGTGGTTCGTCAACGGGAATGGACCAGTTCCTAAAGGGCCTCTCTCAGATCACCCAGGGGCAATCTGCCCTGAATCAATCAATGCTCGGTATCTTTCCCATCCCGGTTGGTGGCCTGACCAGGGAGCAGATGGCACAGATTTCCAGACTTGCTGGCAGGCAGAGGGAATTGAGGGAGGCGATTGAGGCATTGAAGGACTCCCCCGGTGCGGGCAAGTATCAGGAACTCCTTGATGAGATTGGCAGGGAGATGCAGGAGATTGAAGAGGCATTGTATCAATATAAACTTGACCGAAAACTTATTGAAAGGCAGCAACTCATCATCTCCCGGCTCCTGGATGCGGAGAAGTCAATCCGACAGGAGGATTGGACAAGGGAGCGCAAGAGCAGACCAGGAAAGGATATTATCCGGCCTTCACCACCAATCCTCCCTCAAGAACTGGGAAGGGATGAACTCAATGATTTAATCCAGCGGGCATTGAGGGAGCAATATCCTAAAGAGTATGAGATTTATATTCGGGAATATTTCAAGAGAATCTTGCAGGAGAGATGATTCTGCTACTCTTTCTATTAAATTCATCCCTTGACTCATTAAAGGCAGAGTTTGAGAAATCTAAAGATTTTGAACTTGTAGTAGAGATTAATAGACTATATCTGAGGGAAGGTAAAGTAGACAGTGCCAATCTATTTATTAATGATTGTGAAAAGCTCTTGGACCGGGTCCACCACCCATTCCTCTCCTTCCTTGTCGGTGAGAATCTATTCTTTGCCGGTAGAATCTTGGAGGCGAGGGATAGTTATCTCCTTACCGCCAGCCGCTTCTCCTCCCGGGAAATTGCAAATGATGCCTTAGAGAGGCTCTATCTAATTGAAGTGGCAAGGAGTGATACTACAACTTTAAAGAGGCTTGCCCGGACAATCCTCTTAATGGTTCTTGGTAAGACCGTAGATGCCCAGGATAGCCTTGAAGAGCTGGCCGAGACCCGGCTCGGGAATTATGCCCTATACTATCTTGCCCTCATCAATCTCAATGAAGACCGGCCCGAGGTTGCCCTAAAATTTATCAAGAAGATGGATAAGGACTTCCCTCAAAATAGACTCCTGCGCGCAGAAATCCTCAGGGCACAAATTCTAATGAAGATGGGTAACAAAGAAGAGGCAAGGAAGGTCCTTGAGGCACTGATTATTAAAGACCCCACTTCAATATATGCAGTAATGGCACGGCAGCTGCTAAGATAATTCCCGGCGGGGTAGGACCTTTTTATACTCCGACCGGTTTCCTTAATTCTTGACTTCCCTCCAATTCTTAGATATAATTACTTCTTGAGACGGAGGCAGAGATGATGCAGAATTTGAGGCGGCAGACCAGACTTATACTCTTTATTGTCGTGGCTGCCTTTGCCTTATTGATCTTCTTTCAATGGGGGCTGGATGTTACAGGAATCACCCAGCGCACTGAGACCGATATTGCAAAGATTGAAAATACTACAATCTCTTATGTAGAATATTTAAGATATGTGCAGGAGAAGGAAAGAGGGAATAAGAATATTAACCGCGAACAGGTCTGGCAGGAATTGATTGATGATGTCGTCTGGGGTAATCTAATACATAAGGAGAAACTGAGGGCTACCGATGATGAGATCTGGGAGATAATAAAGGCAAATCCCCCAAGGCAGGTTTATGAATCAGAGTATATGAAGAATGAGAAAGGGGAATTTGATTTTAATAAATATCTTGAACTCCTCAGGGCACCCCAGAGCCGGCAATGGCTGCTGGAATATGAGATGAATCTACGGCGCCAGTTGCCAAGAGAGAAACTGCGCTCTCTCCTCTCCACGATGGGTTGGTCATCACCCTATGAAGATAGCCTCCTTGTTTCAAAATATACCACAAACTATGACCTTGTCTTTTTAAGTATCCTCCCTTTTCGCCTGCGCGGACTGATATCAATCAATGAGAGAGAACTTGAAGAATTCTACCAGAAGAACAGAAAGGATTTTATAAATCCGGAGGCAAAGGTCCTGAAATATGTCTTCTTTGAGAAGAAGCCCTCAACTCAGGACACCAGTGAGGCAAAAGAGACCCTTGAGGACTTCCTTGAGCGAATAAAAGAGGGGGAGGATTTTTTGGGTGTTGCCCGCGAGGTCTCTGATGATTCTATTATTGAGGTAAATTTTATTAACGAAGAAGAACTATTATCCTACAGGAAAGAGGTATACAAAAAATTGAAAGATGGTCAAATCTCTGAAATTTATCCTACGCCCGATGGCTTTGAGGTGCTGAAGAGGATTCGGAAAGGACTTATCTATGTGGTAAAGGCAAAGATTGAGGTCTCCTCAACAACGGTCGGCGAGATACAGGACAGGATTGCCTCATTCAAGGAGTCAGCTGAGGAGATTGGATTTGATTCCACCGCCCATGAGTTTGGTTTAATCGTGCGCAGGACAATGCCATTAAATCCAAAAAGGATAAACTTCCCGGTTCGCAACCCCGAGGCACTGGGTAAGTTTCTCTCAAAGAATCATAAAGAGAATGAAATCTTCGGTCCTCTGAGCAGTTTTGGTGGTTATTATCTATTCTGCGTCGATTCAATAATCCCAAAAAGGATAGCGAATCTCATTGAGAATAGGCAGGTTATCCAGGCGCGCTTTGAAAGGGAGAGATTGAAGGAACTTACCCGAGAATACCTTGAAGATACCTATCAGCAACTCGTCTCAGGAAAGACCCTTGAGCAGGTTGCTGGTTCAGATACCCTTCTTCAGATAAACGAGTTAAGGGGAATAAATCTCGCTCAACTTGAGGCACAATATGGTCCGGAGTTTGCGGGATGTGTTGCCCAACTCCAGGTAAATCAAATCTCCCGGCCCCTCCTTACCGAATGGTCGGCATACATAATAAGATGCGACAGGAGAGAAAGCATCCCAATGGACTCAACCGTTGTCCGTCATATCACCGCCCTGAGACAGCGGAGGCTGCAGAATCTCAGTCAGTTAATCTTTACCCCCAAGAAACTGGTGGACAACCGTGATAAATTCTTTGAATAGTTCTAAATATGATATCATCATCATCGGGGCGGGGCCGGCTGGACTTACGGCCGGGCTATATGGTGCCAGGTCAGGTCTGAAGGTCGCAATCCTAGAAAGGGGAATGCCCGGTGGAATTGCAGGCACGACCGATTTGATAGAGAACTATCCAGGTTTTCCCGATGGGATAAAAGGGATGGAACTCGGTATGAGGATGAAGAGGCAATGCGAGCGTTTCGGGGTGAGGGTGATTAACTCAGAGGCGAAGTCTATAATAAAAAAGGGCGATAAAGAGTTTCTTATCAAATCCTCTTCGGGCGATTATACTACAAGTTGTTTGATAATTGCAACCGGCTCCTCACCAAAGATGCTCAATGTCCCCGGGGAGAAAGAACTGATTGGCCGCGGGGTGAGTTATTGTGCAACCTGTGATGGTCCATTGTTTAAAGACAGAGACATTGCGGTAATTGGCTGCGGTAATTCTGGACTCCAAGAAGGAAAGTTTCTTCTTGGGTTTGCCAGAACAGTCACATTTATTGAATTCCTCCCCTACCTAACTGCGGATAAAGTCCTTCAGGAAGGTTTCCGAGATGAGGCGAGGGTAAGATTCTTTTTAAATAGTGAGGTCCTGAGTATTAATGGTAGAGAGGCGGTTGAGTCAATCACAATAAGAAATAGAGAGACAAATACCGAAGAGGAGATTCCCCTAAGGGGGGTATTTATCTATGTTGGTTTAATACCAAACTCAGAGATCTTTCGGGGAATGGTGGAGATGGATAGAGATGGATTTATCATTACCGATGCTGAACTGCAGACATCCCTCCCGGGCGTCTTTGCGGCGGGTGATGTGCGGGCAAAGAGGCACCGTCAGGTTGTCATTGCCTGTGCTGAAGGTGCGGTTGCCGCCTTAAATGCCTATCACTATCTAAGGAGATGATGATAAAAAAGGGAGCGCTTCTTTTACTCTTTCTAATCCAATCCTTGATAAATGGTGCGTGGGCTAAAAAGGACCCTATCCTGGCGACAATGGCAAAGGAACTGAAGCGCTCCTATCAGGTATTGAGCAGAGAAGGAGAAAATCCCCTCTATTTCTTGCAATATGAGATTATGGATGAGCATCAATTGAATATGAGTGCAGTTCTGGGGGCAATTAAAGTAGATAATGAAACCCGCCATCGCTATCTTGATGTAGATTTGAGGATTGGCTCATATAAACTTGATAATACCCACCAAATTAGGGGCGGTGAGGAGTATCGGTGGTGGTCAGAGCCGATTGAAGTTCCGATAGATGACAATCTTGAGGCATTGAGGCTAATTCTGTGGATAGAGACGGACAAGGCATTCAAGTCTGCCCAGGAGAGGTTTATCAAGATTTTGAATGAAAAAAAGATAAAAGTTTTGGAAGCCGATACCTCCCCTGATTTCAGCACTGCCCCGACGGTAAGATTTATAGGTGAAATTAAAGAGCTCGCTCTGGACCGCAGGGTGTGGAAGGAAAGGTTGCGGCGGCTCTCTAAAATCTTTAAGGACTATCCCTGGATATACAATTCTCAGGTTTCTTTAAGGGCAAATTCCCTGACCAAGTATCTTGTGAATTCAGATGGGACCGGACTAAGGCATAACCAGACAAGGTATACCGTCAACATCTTTGCCCAGACGATGGCAGATGATGGAATGGAATTGTACCTCTCATATCCGGTTGTGGTGAGCAATCCAGAGAAGCTGCCCGCTGAGGAAGAGTTGGAGAGAGATATTGATTCCCTCATAAAAAATCTCCTCGCCTTAAGGAATGCACCACTGGTTGAACCCTATTCTGGTCCGGCGCTCCTTATGAATCGTGCCTGCGGGGTATTCTTCCATGAAATCTTTGGCCACCGAATTGAAGGGCACCGGCAGAAGAGTGAGTTTGAAGGGCAGACATTCACCAAAAAGGTTAATGAGAGGATTATGCCCGATTTTATATCAATTTATGATGACCCAACTATGAAGGAGTTTAATGGCAAGGAACTCAATGGCCATTATCTCTTTGATGACGAGGGGGTAATGGCGCAGAGGGTAACGATTGTAGAAGATGGTGTCTTGAAGGGATTCCTGATGAGTCGTTCACCGATTGCAAATTTCCCAAAATCTAATGGTCATGGCCGGAGGCAGTATGGAAGGAGTGTAGTATCGCGCCAGGGGGTATTATACATTAAATCAAAGAAGGAAGTTTCTATTTCAGATTTGCGCGCTTCCCTTATTGCGGAATGTAAAAGGCAGAATAAACCCTATGGGCTTATATTCTATGATATTGCCGGCGGTTTTACAATGACCGGCCGGTATGGGCCACAGACATTCAAGGTAATTCCCCTCCTGGTAAAAAGGGTATATGTTGATGGCAGACCCGATGAGATTGTGCGGGGTGTTGATATTGTAGGGACGCCCCTTCTTTCTCTTTCAAAAATTCTCCTTACCGCTGATGACTACGATCTCTTTAATGGAACCTGCGGTGCTGAGTCGGGCTGGGTTCCGGTCTCGGCCATAGCCCCTTCAATTCTGGTTAGCGAGATTGAGGTAGAAAAGAAGGTAAAGGGGCAGGAACGACCACCAATCCTGCCTGCACCCGCTGAGCCATCAAGATAAGATGAAGAAAGAAAGTTTTAGGCGGTTATTCTTGATATACTTAATCTCCTCCGCGGGTTTTGCCCGGGAGGAATTAGACAAAGGTATTCTCTTTCAAGCCCTGCAGGATGAATTGAATCGGAGTATAAATGAATTATATCTTGAACATCAGGATAGACCTTACTATATCGCCTATCGGGCATTGGACACAAGGACATTTGAGGCAAAGGCATCATTAGGTGGAATATTATATAGTAATGAGTCGCATTCCCGACAACTTTATGTTGACCTGAGGGTGGGTAACTACCGGATGGATAACAGCAATTTTATCTGCCGGACTTCAGGTTCAAGGGTGATTGGGGCGGAAAGGGCCGAACTTCCGATAGAGGATGAATATTTTGCCCTGCGCCAGGCAATCTGGCTCGTTACCGATGGCACCTATAAGGGGGCACTTGAGCGATTGGCGCGCAAAAAGGCTCATCTTCAGAATAGAAAAATAGTTGATACAATCCCTGATTTTATGTGGGCAAGACCCTGCTCATTGGTTCAACCGGTGCGTGACTTCAGAATCAACCAAAAGGATTTGAATTTGAAGGTTTGTAGACTCGCAAAAATATTTGAAAAATTCCCACCGGTCTTAGAATCGTCGGTGACCCTGAAGGCAATTCTCACCCATCAGTATTTTCTGGATAGTGAGGGGGGGCAGAGTTTAAGGGAGAATAGACTCTATTCCATTGACATTCGCGCAAAGGCATTGACCCGAGATGGTGAGATGATTGAAGACTTTTTAGGATTTTATACTAAGGAAGAGGAGGGGCTTGATTTTAATAAAATAGAAGAGTCAATAACTGCCTGGGCTGAAACCCTCACTTTGAAGACCAACCTGGAAAAAGGGGAACCATACTCCGGTCCGGTCCTTTTTTTAGGTCAGGCGGCATGCGAATTATTCTTTCAGATTCTTGGTAAGGGGGTGAGTGATGTTCGCAGACCGCTCTTTGAGAGTGAGATGCTTGAGGCTGATTTCCCAAAAGAAAATCTCGGAATGTTGGCTGGGCGAGTCCAAAGAAAAGTAGCGGCCGATTTTATCTCTGCCTATGATGACCCGAATCTCGGAGATTGGGAAGGCAGGGATTTGATTGGTGGGTTTCCAATTGATGACCAGGGTGTGAAGTCAGAGCGGGTAGATATATTAAAAGAGGGAAGGCTTATCGGACTTTTAATGAGTCGTTCCCCAACGAATAAATTCCATAATCCAAATGGCCATGCCCGGTATTATGAAGAGTCTCATGGTTCAAGATATATCGGTTTTGTCAGCAACCTGATTATTAACTCTAAGAGTAAAATCTCATCCTCGGAATTAATTGGGCGCCTCAAGGAACTCGCCCGAGACTATGGAAATTCCTATGCAATTGTGATTACCCGCCTGAAACCAACATTACCACAGTCTGAGGCCGAGCGTTATGAGGTTTTTTATAGGGAAAGGGGTAAGACAGCGCCTCTCCTCTCTCCACCCCTGATGATGTATAAACTGGACATTAACAGTGATAGATTAGAATTGATAAGGGGACTTGAATTTTCGCAGGTTACACCAAAAATTTTGCGGGATATAGTCGCGACCGGTGATAAGGAATATGTCTATAACTCCATCTATCGTGACAGTAATGGCAATGAGTTTCCAGTTTCCGTAGTGTCGCCAGCAATATTAATTGAGGAGATGGATTTAGTCCCCGGCGAAGAAAAACCAATCCGACCGCCGATTGTCAAAAGGCCATAATTTGGTTGCCACTGAGATATTGCGCCGCCAACTCCGCAATATTTCCATTCCACCCTTCTTCACAAGATATTCAGGGGGAGCCCCCTGAAAACCCCCGTTATACAGCAAAACTCTTCTCAAGGCAAAGACCTTTCTCAAAAGGAATTTGAATAATTCCAAAGAAACCCTCACCCATATCCCCTCTCCCTTTTTAAGGGAGAGGGAGGGGTGAGGGTTGGGGTTTCAGGGGTGAAACCCCTGATGATCTATCTTGTCCCTTTTCTTTATAATGAAAAATTTCATTATATTGTATAGGAATTTTTCAAATTCCTATACAATGAATTATTCAACAAAGCAAGGGGGAAAATGCATTATAAAAAGAGATTTGTCAAGTTTTTGTGGGCAATAGGGCTTAATTCATTGAAAAATCAAGAAGACTTTTCCAGCAATCTCAAGCGACATTCCCCAAAAATTTCTGGCACAGTTTTTGCATATAAACTACAGATAGAGACGGATTAACATAGAGACAATACCGAAATAAATTCCCTGCTCCCGAAGAATCTGGTCTTTCTGGTTTATTCTTTTTCCCTTCTTCACCCCTATTCATCCTTGTTAATCGTTCCGCACTTCATCTCTGTCTCCCACTTACTGATTACTATGATTTCAATTATACTCTATTATAACGATGAATCAAGCCCATCAATAGGGTGCTAGAGAAAATGTTATTTTTGATTTAAAACACATAGTTGACTTTATTATATTTGTCTGGTATAATTACTGGTGAAGATTATAAGCACCAACCGTAAGGCAGAACATTTATATGAAGTTCTTGACACCTATGAGGCAGGCATCGTGCTTTGTGGTAGTGAGGTAAAGTCCCTGCGTCAGGGTGGGGTTTCTTTGAGTGATGCCTATGCCGAGATATATAACGGTGAAATTTTTTTATTTAATCTTCACATTGCACCCTACAAATTTAGTTCCGGTCCTACCCCACAGCCGAAACGGAAGAGAAAATTGTTATTAAAAAGAGAAGAGATTAAAAGACTTTATGGTATAACTCAGCAGAAGGGGAATAGTTTGATTCCACTGAAGGTTTATTTTAATGACAGGGGGTTTGCCAAGGTAACAATTGGTGTTTGCCGTCGGAGAAAACTCTTTGACAAGAAGGAGAAGATTCTTGAAAAAGAGGCTGAGAAGAGGCTAATTGCGATAAAGAGAATCTCAAGATGATTTTATTTATAATCTTCGCGAGCCTATCAGCGAAGTATGAGATTATCTGTGATACCAGTAAGATAAGGGTTCAATCAATTCAGATTGAACAGAAGGACTATGTTCCACTAAAATCAATTGCTGAAGTGTGTGGTATAAATTTTGTCTTTGACAGTAAGAGTCAGCGTCTTTATCTTTCAACGACCGGGCACCGGATGGTCTTGATTCCAGATATTTACACAATTCAGTGCGATGGGTTATATGAGAATATCGTCTTTGCACCCCGGTTCTACAACGGAGAGAGCTACTTTCTGGTTCAACAGATAATTCCGGTTATGAGTCGAGCATTTGAAAAACTGATATTCATAAAAGAGATACAGGAGATCCCGGAGATTGATGATATAAAAATAATTATTAGGGGAGATTCAACCGTATTAAGGTTTGTCTGGGAGACGCCGATTGAATTTGATATCCAATTTTCTTCTCAAAAAACAATCGTAGAGATTGATGGAAGATACAGCAAGAAAAAGAGGATAAAACCCACCGGTAAGATAAAAAATGTCAACTTAGATTGCTTCAATACCTACACAAGATTGGAACTTGGTTTAGTGGATATAAACTCTTACCAAGAGCGAGAGTCTGAGATAATCTTCTTCAAGAAGGTATTTAAACAGGTCAACACCATTGTGCTTGACCCCGGACATGGTGGAATCGACCCGGGTGCGGTGGGAAGGGGTGGATTATATGAAAAGGACGTCAATCTCGCCATCAGCAGGTTATTGAAGGGATTCCTGGAGGATTCATTAGGAGTGAAGGTCCTTTTGACAAGGACAACCGATGTATATCTCTCTCTGAGGTCAAGAACTCAGTTCGCAAATCGAAATAACGGTGATCTATTCTTGAGTATTCACTGTAATGCCTCACCAAGGAATAGAGAGGCAAGGGGGTTTGAGACCTATTTCCTCTCCGAGGCAAAGACCGATGAGGCAAGGGCAGTAGCAGCAATGGAGAATGCCTCATTAAAATTTGATGAGGAAGTGATACCTAAGGATGAGATAAGCTTCATCCTTTACGACCTGGCGCAGAGTGCATTCTTAGAGGAATCCAATTATCTGGCTGAATGCATTCAAACGAATGCGGAAAAGACTCTCTCAATACCAGCCCGGAGTGTAAATCAGGCGGGATTTTATGTCTTGAAGGGTGCGTTTATGCCAGCAGTCCTTGTTGAATGCGCATTTATATCCAATCCGGAAGAAGAGAAATGGTTGAGGGATAAAAAAAACCAACAGAAACTTGCATATGCAATCTTTTGGGGAGTTAAAGAATATATAGAAGGCTATGAAAGGAGGTTAAACAATTGAACAGGGCACCGATTGGAGTCTTTGATTCTGGCATCGGTGGTCTAACGGTAGTAAAGGGGATAAAGAAATTTTTACCTAAGGAAGATATAATATATCTTGGTGATACTGCCCGCCTTCCCTATGGCACAAAATCTACCGATGCGATCATCCAATTTTCCATTGAAAACACCCGTTTTCTCCTTTCCCGAGGTGTAAAGTATATTGTAATTGCCTGCTATTCCTCAACCTCGGTTGCCTTAGAGATTTTAAAGAAAAAGTTTAGAGTGCCAATTATCGGTGTAATAAGACCGGGTGTAAAGAAGGCCCTTTCCCTGACAAGAAATAAAAAGATCGGTGTAATTGGAACATACCTCACCATTCAGAGCGGTGCCTATGAGAGGGCATTTCGTGAATCAAATGCTGAGGTTGAAGTCCTTGGCCGCGCCTGCCCCCTCTTTGTCCCCATTGTTGAGGAGGGCTGGATTGACCATCCTGCCACAGAATTGATTGTAAGGGAATATCTAAAACCACTAAGAGACGATGGTATTGACACACTCCTTTTGGGTTGTACCCATTATCCCCTCCTGCTTGGACCGATTAAAAAGGTCCTTGGAGAAATAAACTATGTTGATTCCGCACTTGAGCTGGGCAGGGAGCTTGCCTTAGACCTAAAGAAAAAGAAATTGGAAAATCCCTATGGAAAGGGCAATATCTCAATCTATCTTACAGACTTATCAACAAACTTCAAGGAAATTGGTGAACGATTTTTGGGTTCACCAATGGATAATTTTTCCCGGGTTACCCTGGGGAGCAAGAGAATTTGAGGAGAGTTAAAACGACAAAATGTAAGGGATGAAAGGAGGCTTGAATGTCTATTGGGCGAATTGATGGCCGAAGGTCAAATGAATTGAGAAGGATTGAGGTGGTGATGGACTATCTGGAATATCCGGCCGGTTCCTGTCTGATAAAGATGGGCAAGACCCAGGTGCTTTGCGCGGTGAGTGTTGAGAATCGGGTGCCACCATTTCTTGTAGGTAAAGGGCAGGGCTGGCTCACTGCTGAATATGCCCTTTTACCGGCGAGCACAAGAGAGAGGACCCAGCGTGAGGCAAATGCCGGTCGCCTCACCGGGAGAACTCAGGAGATAAGAAGATTTATTGGACGCTCGCTAAGACCGGTCTTTGATTTAAATTTAGTTGGCGAGCGGACATTTATCATAGACTGCGATGTCCTGCAGGCTGATGGTGGGACGAGAACCGCCGCATTGAATGGCGCATTCCTTGCCCTTTATAGTGCAATAAAGAAGATGTGGGCAAATAAGGAATTTTCTACTTTTCCCATTCTTGACTTTGTCGGCGCAATAAGCGCCGGTATGGTGCGCGGTGAGCAACTCCTTGACCTCTGTTACGAAGAGGACTCAAACGCCGAGGTTGATATGAATTTAGTAATGACGGGGCGGGGAAAGATTATTGAAATTGGCGCAACTGCGGAAAGACTCCCTCTTACGGTAGAAGAGTTTAACAGCCTGATTAAACTCGCAATGGAAGGGGTTAGGGAGATAATTGAGTTGGAGAAGAAGATTTTGAAGGAGTAAATATGATCAAGGGATTTTTTATTCTATTCCTATTTTGCTGTTTCATTTCCGCGATGCCACCCCATTACCCAGAGAGAGCCAGCCATTCCTGTATTATTGGTCCCCCTCGGGAAAGACCTAAGGATTTATCCCGTGGTTCAATTGAGACCTGTGTGATATTAATTCAGTTTACCGACAATCCTGCTGATACACTGGAACATTCACCTGCCCGTTATGATAGTATGTTCTATTCCACCGGAGTATATCAGGGGCAGTATCGGCAGGGAAGCCTCAACGATTTCTTTAAAGAGAATTCCTATAATCAGACCGATGTCCGTGGGGGCATTGTGGGGAATAGGTGGTATATATCCAGCCACCCCTATAGTTATTATGACGATGGATATTACATGCTCACCACCGGTTATCAACTGGCGCAGGATGCGGTCGCCCTGGTTGATGCAACGACCAATTTCAAGCAGTATGATCTCAATAATGACAATCACATTGATGGTGTATTTGTAATCCATGCCGGACCAGGGGCTGAGGATACGGGAAATCCGCATCAATGCTGGTCGCATGCAATCCCCAGTTTTAATTACCTCACCAATGATGGCGTAGTCATTGATGGTGCCACAAATGTGCCTGAGGTAAGCCTTGTTACTCCATCCTTGGATACGACACTATGTTGTATTGGGGTGATGTGCCATGAACTCGGTCATGTTGTGGGTCTACCTGACCTCTATGACTATTCCCGCTGGACCTGGGGAGTTGGCTACTGGAGTCTGATGGGTTATGGTGCCTGGGGTGCTGGTGGCAATACGCCCTGGAGCCCTTCCCATGCGGATGCCTGGTGTAAGGCACAGGTCAACTGGCTTGACCTTATTCCCATTACGAGTAATACATATGGCTTAAGAATTTTAGATGTTGAGACAAATCCAGTAGCCTATCGCGTCTGGCGTGGTGGTAATATAAGCGACACATTCTTCATCCTTGAGAACCGGCAGAATAAAGGCTTTGATACACCCCTACCTGGAAATGGACTATTGATCTGGCACATAGACCCGAGATATGGTAACTATGATGATGTTGTTGACCTTGAAGAGGCGGATGGCTGTGATGACCTGGAGAATGGCTGGGGCTATAGACCTGACCCCCATTACTACCACCACGAACTTGGTGATTCCGGCGACCCATATCCTGGTGATAGCAATAATACAACCTTTGGGCCAAATACCTATCCTTCAAGCAACAGCAATTATGGTGTGCCTACCGATGTTACTGTGCGCAACATCAGCATCATTGCGGATACGGTTATCTGCGATGTCATAATTGACCCCACTCCTATCAGTGAACTGGATGTGAAAAGTGCCAACAGGGATGTCTCAATCAGACCGATTTTGGTTTCAAACCTGCTTGTTATTTACTACAATTTTAGTCAGTTAGAAGAGGCAAGATTCAAACTCTTCAATATAAATGGTGAATATTTAAAAGAGATCTTCGCCGGTCTATTAAATGGAAATGGGAAGGTAATATGGCAGGTTCAAGGACTATCTACAGGGGTGTATTTCTTGAGAATTGAAGGAGGAAGTGAAGATAGGATAATAAAATTTATCTATCTAAGATAAGAAATGATTAAAAGGAGGAATTTATGCCAGGGCATAAGAGATTTCTCAAAATCCTATTTGTAATCGGCGGCATAATTCTGGTGATAATAATTGCCGGATATTTTGTAATAAGTTCATTCTTGAATCCTGCCTACCTTAGAAACCTCGTGGTAAGGATTGCCTCTGAATCCTTACAACATCCAGTTGAGATTGGCAATGTCTCTTTGAAACTTGGTTTTAAAATTGGAGTGAAGATTGATCGACTGAGCATCAGTAATCTACCGGATTTTAGCCCCGAGCCAATGGTGCAGATTGATAATGCTACACTAAACTTTAAACTCCTTCCCCTTCTGCGGCGACAGATTGTAATAAGTAGTATTGACTTTTATAAACTGAATGTTAATATAGAAAGGAATAAGGCAAATCAGGTCAATTTCATCGCCCTTATCCCAAGGGAATCAAAGGGCACCAACTGGCGTTTATCACTTGATAGAATAAATATTACCCACAGCCGCGTCCGTTACATTGATGCAATTACCGCCCTGGAAATTCAGGCTAAGGAGTTGAACCAAAGGGTAAGTTTTGAAAAGAATTTAATGAAGGTAGCGGGAAGTCAGGTGGTCTATCTTTTGAAGAGCAGGACACTGCCCGAGATGATTATCAAGGTGAATAATGACATTGCCTATGATACATTAAAAAAGAATTTAGAAATCCAGAAACTGATTGTCAGTTATGAACCAATAAATGTGAATATCTCGGGAGTTATTGAAAAAATGACAAACCTCAATGTTAAGGTTGACCTGAATATTGAAGACCTATCAAAGGTTATTGTCCTTATACCACAAAAATACCGTCCTGATAGGTTAAACGGCTCTCTTGCTACAAATGTTTCAATCTTGGGAACGATTAAAGAACCGAAATTGAATGGGAAATGCGAAATTAAAAATGTAGTAATCAAACCCAAAGGTGCCGATCGGGAGGTTGAGAAAATTAGTGTCAATTTTATCTTTGACCAGAACTCAATCCGAAATATTATCCTAATGGGTATGCTGGGTGCGACAAAATTTGACTTGAGCGGAGATATTGAAAACCTAAGAAGACCAATTCTTGACTTCAATATAAAGGTTTCCGGAAATCTCAGCGATTTTGTGGGACTTACCGAAGAAACAAAAGGAATGAAGTTATCCGGACCGTTGAATATCAATATTGCAGTTAAAGGGCAGGTAGCTAAACCTTCAATTTTTGGTGATTACTACATTACCGGCGCAAGCATAGATGGAATCGGTCTTGAAAAACCAATAACCAATCTTGTTATCAAGGGCACAATCCAGAATGACGCTGTAAAGATTTCCCAATGTAGCGGTCATATCGGCAGGTCGGACTTCTCTTTTTTTGGTCATATTACAAATTTCAGAGAACCGAAATTTCAGGTTAATAATACATCAAATTTAATTGACCTTGATGAACTATTACCCGGCCCTGGTAAAAAAGAGACCGCGCCGAAAAAGGGTATTCCAATAACAATTCAGGGTTCAGTGAAGATAAATCGCCTCACCGGGATGGATATGGAATTCAAGAATATCACTACAAATTTCATCTTTGATAAGGGTATAATTGACTTAAAAAATTGTAGTGCCGATGCATTTGATGGCAAGGTTCAATTCGACTTTTATTATGACTCAAAAGAACCACCGCCTTACCGGATAAGCAGTAGAATGAATAACATTTCAGCTCAGAAGATTCTTAAGAGGTTTTTGAAGTTTGAAAACCTTGAGGCAAGGATTACCGGTCTGAGTAATTTCCAGGGCAGGGGGTTTGACCAGAATGGGGTTAAGGCTAATTTGACCGCAGTGGGTAATCTGAAATTGAGCAATGGCACATTTAAGAATTTTTCCTTTTTGAATTCGCTCCTTGATTACCTTGGGCTAAAAGACTACAAAAACATCACATTCAATGACGGTCTCTGTAATTTCAGGATAGAAAATGGTAAGACAAAACTTGAGGACTGGTCTTTATCTTCCAATATCGGCAATTTTTTAATAAATGGCACAATCGGACTTAACGGAGATGTAAACCTGGGTATCACCCTGACATTAAATAAGAAAGAATCTGACCTCATAAAAAAATATCATGGGGACTGGCTACTCTCTTATGATAAAAATGGCCGGGCAACATTGGATATAATTGCCTCCGGCAAGCTCTTATCACCACAATTCAAATTGGATACCGCTAAGATACAGGATAGGCTCAAAGGGAAGATTAAGGATGAGTTTGATAAAAAGAAGAGAGAACTGGAGAAGAGATTGAAAGACCTGTGGAAAGGATAGCCGAAAATGCCTGAACTTCCTGAGGTGGAGACAATAAAGAAGGAACTAAAACCAAGGATAGCGAACAAAAGAATAATCGGATGCAGAATATTGCGCAGGGATATAATTGGTTATCCAAGGGCAAGAATTTTCTGTCCGTCAATTATCAATGAGATGGTGATGGATGTAACAAGGAGGGCGAAGTATTTGATTATAAAATTGACAAATAGCAAACAGTTAATCTTCCATCTCCGCCTTTCCGGGGCAATAATCTATAGAGGAAGTCCGGATATAAAGAAGGGCAATAATTATACCCGGCTGGTCATCCAATTAGACTCCGGCGCATTATTCTTTGATGAACCAAGGGCACTGGGAAGGGTCTATCTATTAAAAGAAGGTGAAGCACCTGATTGCCTCGCTGGTTTCTTTAATCTCGGTTATGAACCAATCGCACCGGAATATGACCTCAATTATTTCAGAAAGAAGATAGGAAAGCGCTGGGCGCCTATCAAATCATTACTTCTGGACCAAAGTATCTGCGCCGGGGTTGGAAATATCTACTCAGATGAGGCACTATTCAGGGCTAAGATAAGGCCGGCGCGAAGGGCGGATACCCTATCAATTGAGGAGTTATTCAAACTTCTCTGTTCCTTAAAGGATGTCTTAAGAGAGGGAATTGATAATCTTGGAACCACCGTGTCCGATTATAAGAGAATTGATGGTAAATCCGGTAATTTCCAGAATTTTTTATATGTCTATTCAAGGGAGAATCAGCCCTGCCGGATTTGTGGCACTACGATTCGCTTGGAAAAAATAGGCGGTCGCTTTACACGCTATTGCCCTAAATGCCAAAGGTGATTGTAAAAAATCCCACCCACCCTTTAAACAGTCGGGATGAGAGTACCTTTCATTATGTATAAAGAGTGACACCACGGGTGGTGTTATAACCGCACCGGTGCGGTCAGTCCAGAATGGAATGGATAATAATTCCCCCTTTTGTAGGGATAGAGGGGGATTTCAGGAGTTTTCAAGGGGAGAATCCCCTTGCTGTATGTTCAGGTAATAGGAATTTCAAAAATTCTAATGGAACCCTCAAGTGTATCCTCTCCCTTTTCAAGGGAGAGGGGAGGGTGGGGATTTGGGGTTTCAGGGGCTTCCCCCCTGATGGTATGTTCTTTGGGTAGGATTTTATCTTGAGGAAAGACGGTTGCTCATGACGATCCCAAATTCACAAGAGGCAATAGAATTGGTTAAATGGTTAAGTTTTATGGTTGACTTTTACCTGTGATTGGATATAATAAGATATGAACAAAAAGGGTAAGATTAAAGGCAATGGATTTAAGGAAATAAGAGAGATTCTAAGTCAAGTAGCACTTGATATTGCAGAACTTAAAGAAAGTCAGAAGAAGACCGATGAACAATTGAAGAGAACCGATGAGGAGATTGATAAACTTCGGGAGAGTCAGAAGAAGACCGATGAGCAGATAAGGGAGACCGAGCGATTAGTCAATAAAACGAATAGGCAGGTTGGTGAACTCACTGATGGCTGGGGAAAGTTTGTTGAAGGTCTTGTTGCCCCATCAATCCCGATTGTTTTTAGAAAGTTAGGGGTAGAAATAGATGATATTTCACCAAGGAGGAAGAAGTTTAAGGATGGGAGGGTGATGGAGGTTGATGTCTTGGCATCAGGTAGATACAACGGTAAGCCGGTGGTGTTTGTGTTTGAGGTGAAGAGTAATTTGGAGTCAAGGCATGTTGATGAGTTTTTGAGTGATCTGCGGCGTTTTAAGAAATTCTTTCCTGAATATGCTGGTTATTTGATATATGGTGGGGTTGCGGGAATAAGATTGGGTGATGGTGTGGAGCAATATGCGGAGAAGAAGGGATTATATGTTCTTATACCTTCGGGTGAGACTATGATAATCGCCAATAAAAAGACCTTTAAACCTCGCATCTGGAGGTAATCTAATAGTCCCATCTTTTCTAACACCAAATTTTTATAGACCTCCCTCCAGAATCTCTGTGATTACAAGTTAGAACTTACCAACTCAATCAATGGCGTCATAACAAGGAAAAGGCACGGGTATTCAGAAAAGGCGATATGAGGAAGGGTTTTGCCTAAAGAAATTTGCTGAGAGTGGGGGGGTCAGAGCCTGCCCTGAACTTGTTTCAGGGGGGTCTCCCCTTATGTATCTTGCGGTCGGATTGGGCGGTTGACTTATTCTGAGAGTTGTGTATAATTGAGTGATGAACGAAATCCCCAAAAGATATGACCCCAAAGGAATTGAAGAGAAATGGTATGAATTCTGGCACAGGGAGAAGCTCTTTACCCCGGATTTGAATTCAAAAAAGCCTGCCTATACGATTACAATTCCCCCTCCCAATGTTACAGGCCGGCTCCATCTCGGTCATATTCTAAATAATACGGTTCAGGATATCTTGATAAGATATAAAAAGATGTGCGGCTTTGAGACCTTGTGGCTACCCGGAATGGACCATGCCGGAATCGCCACCCAGGTTGTGGTTGAGGAGCGATTGCACAAGAAGGGCATAAAAAGGCAGGACCTCGGACGGGAAGGATTTATTCAGGAGGTATGGAAATGGAAAGAAGAGTACGCGGCTGGAATCAGGGCTCAATTAAAAAGGATGGGGTGTGCCCTTGACTGGTCAAGGGAAAGATTTACCCTCTCTGATGACTATTCAAAAAGGGTAATTAAGGTCTTTGTAGAGTTATATAAAAGGGGCTTAATCTATCAGGGGGAGCGGATTATAAACTGGTGTCCAAGATGCCTGACCGCCTTATCTGATGAACAGGTGGAGACCCAAAAGACCCAGGGAAAACTCTATTATATTAAATATCCAGTAAAAGAAACAAAAGGGTATATCACCGTTGCCACAACCCGACCGGAGACGATGCTCGGCGATACGGCCGTCTGTGTAAATCCAGAGGATAAAAGGTATAAAGGTCTTATTGGCAAGATTGCAATTCTACCGATCATGGAGCGGGGAATTCCGGTAATTGCTGATAGTTATGTTGACCCCGATTTTGGCACCGGGGCATTAAAGGTTACACCTGCCCATGACCCATTTGACTTTGAACTGGCAAAAAAACATAATCTCCAATTTATAAATATAATGAACCCGGATGGAACCCTCAATGAGAATACCCGCCATTATAATAAAATGGAAAGATTTGTAGCGCGAAAGAAAATCATTGAAGAACTCAACACACTTGGGCTTTTGGAAAAGATAGAAAATTATGAGGTTCCCCTTTCCATATGTGAACGGTGTGAGACACCGATTGAACCGAGGCTTTCAAAACAGTGGTTTGTAAGGATGAAGCCACTGGCTGAACCGGCCCTGGAGGTGGTAAGGGAGGGAAAGATAAAATTCTATCCGCCAAGGTGGGTAAATCTCTACAATCACTGGCTTGAGAATGTCCGGGATTGGTGCATTTCAAGGCAGTTATGGTGGGGACACAGAATACCGATATATTACTGTAAGGATTGCTATAATCCCGAAGAGATAAATTCTACAAAGGGTATTATTGTCTCGGATAAAAGACCGGAAGCCTGTCCGGATTGTGGTTCAAAGGAGATATATCAGGATGAGGATGTCCTTGATACCTGGTTCTCTTCCTGGCTCTGGCCCTTTGCCACACTCGGCTGGCCCGAAGATACCGAAGACCTGAAGCGCTTCTATCCTACCCAGACACTTGCTACCGGCTGGGATATCATCTATCTTTGGGTTGCCCGGATGATAATGGCCGGACTTGAATTCACCAAAAAAGTTCCCTTCCGTAATGTAGTCTTCCATCCAATGATCCGTGATGAGAAAGGAAGGAAGATGTCAAAGAGTTTAGGCAATTCACCCGAACCAATGGATTTGATAGAAAAATATGGTGCGGATGCGCTTAGATTCGGAATTTTACTCATTACTCCGAGGGAACAGGATGTCCTGTTCAGTGAAAAATCCATTGATGTGGGAAGAAAATTCTGTAATAAACTATGGAATGCGGCACGTCTGGTCTTTTTAAGTTTCCCCGATGCGAGGTCTGATATCCAGGGTTCCTTAACAACATTTGATTTATGGATACTCAATGAATTAAACAATCTCCTGGGACAGATTGAATACTATTTTCGGAACTTTGAATTGAACGGAATTGCCAAACTGCTTTATGACTTCATCTGGCACACCTTCTGTGATTGGTATCTTGAATTCATAAAGACTCCCCCGTATAACCAATTGAATGTAAGTAAATTTCTTTTAAGACAAATCCTCGTCTTACTCCATCCCTTCATCCCCTTTATTACCGAAGAGATTTACCAAAAATTCCCGGCTAAGAAAAAGAGTATTCTTCTTGAAGAATGGCCCAAAAGGTTAACCATCCCAGAGGCTACCGGTGAGGTGAAAACCCTTATCAATCTTATTACCCAGATTCGGAATATCCGCGGTATCTTTGGTGTTAGTCCCAAAATTACTCTCCCTGTAATTCTAAAAACCGACCATTCACGGCAGAAATTCATTGAAGGTAATTCAGCAATTCTGAATAGACTCGCTGGTGTAGAATCTATCTCTTTTGGTGAAAAGCCCAAGGGCCCGGTTGCGACGATAATAATTCCTGATTTAGTAGCATATCTCTTATTGGAGGGAATTGACATAGAAAGGGAAAAGAGCCGTCTGAGGAATGAAATAGAATTTCTCAGTGAACGGATTAATGAGATAAAATTTCGTCTTAACAGTCCAGAGTATCTGAGCAAATGTAGTGATGATGTGCAGGAGAGAGAGAAGAAGCGACTTCAGGAGTTTATTACAAAGAAATGGCATATTGAAAGGGCAATGGAGAATTTATGAGATATTTAGGATGGATATCAGCGCTGGTTATCGCAATAATTCTTTACTATGTGTATAGTTTAAAATATCAGCCATTGAAGAGTAAGATTGTAAAACTTGAAGATGAGATTGCAATGTGGGAGGAGACAGTAAGGGACCGCCGGGAAATTACCGGGGAGAAGAACCGTTTTCCACCGGAGAGATTCTTTAAGGATAACCGGTTGACCCCCTATGGTGAGGTTGAAATCTTAAGAAATTTAGACCGCAATTATAAGGGTATTGAGATTTACATCTCCGCTCCCAAGGCTCTTGAGCGGGCGAGTGATTTGATGCGATTTTTGAGTGAACAGAGGATTGATTACTACAACATATATTTAATTGCGATTGTTGATTCGGTGGAAAGATTTGAATATAAATACACCAAATGATGGTAAAAAGAGCTCGGGTGGTTATAATATGCTTCTTGATATTATTTTTTGCAGATCAATCTTTCGCCCGCGAGAAATCCGCAAAGATTGCAATGTTATTATGCCTCTTCCCCGGGGGTGGGCAGTTTTACACGGAAAGATACATACCGGGAATAATGATTGGGGCAGGTGAGATTACCCTCGGTTATTATGCCTACAAGAATCATCTTGAGAAAAATTATTCTGAACGAAATTCATATTTATGGTGGGAACTCTTCCTGTTCGGCTATTCCCTTGCGGATGCCTATGTTGGGGCAAAGATGTATAACTTTGACCTTGAAACCGACCTTGATAAGCTCAGCATAAGACTTAATCTTCTTAATCTCAACTAATCAGGAAATACTAAAAACCAGCGCGTCGCGGAAAAAGGCGGCGGTAGTCCCCCCAACGGGTAGTAATCTATAAGTTTTTCTTAAAAGCCCTGGTTTTGTTCAGGGAATAGGAATTTCAAAAATTTGTAATCGTTTAGTTTTTCCTAAATTGTAGTTGCCT
>CBFGJQ010000223.1:0-2793 GCA_965649095.1 Caldifarciminota bacterium
GTATCCTCTCCCTTTTCAAGGGAGAGGGGAGGGTGAGGGTTGAGGTTTCAGGGGCTTTAGCCCCTGATGGTATGTTCATTACTGGGGCGCCATCGTCTAAGTGGTTCAGGACATCGCCCTCTCAAGGCGAAGACTACGGGTTCGAATCCCGTTGGCGCCATTTCTACTTCATTACCTCGCGCCTTGAGAAGTCACGATTTAAGGCAAATTCATCAATCGGATAAGGCGGCTTCCCGGTGGTGATATATTCGGCGGTTATGTATCCTATTTCGGGACCGAGCATAAATCCATGACCACAGAACCCCCCAACTACCCACAACCCTTCAATATCGGTCTTATCAACAATTGGATTTCCATCCGGTGTCATCTCATAACTGCCTGCCCACTGCCTGATAATCTTTACATCTTTAAGTTTTGGAATGAGCCGCGCCATCCTCCTCCCCATTTCTTTTATAAACTCAAAAGATGAACATACATCAGTCCCGGGCACATTCGGAACCGGTGTATAACATCCAATGATGCTGCCCTGTTTTGCCTTCTGATGGAAATAGCATCCATCCGGCCGATAATCCACAATCATTGGTTTGAAAAAAATTTCTATTGGCTCGGTTATAAGCGATTCGTGTCGTTCAGGAAATACCGGTATATCAAGTCCAAGATGCTTTGAGAATTCTCTTATAAATGGACCTGTAGCATTTACTACAATGGGCGCATAATAGGTTTCATTATTACTGGTAGTAACCGAAATAACCTTATCCCCCTCAATATTTATTCTTTTTACTTCGCAATATGTGAATAGCTTCCCTTTTTCTTTTATCTTCCTTACGTAGCCATCAATGACCAGAAACGGATTTGCCTGGGCATCGGAAGGACAGTATGCACCCCCTAACAATCCCTCGGTATTTATTCCTGGCACAATTTCTTCTATCGCTGGCACATCAACATATTCAACATCAAGCCCCATACTTCTCTGTAATTTTATTAATTCCTTATAAGTCTTCTCCTTTTCTTCACTATGCGCCAAAAAGAGATAACCATCCTGTTCAAATTCCACATCCATTCCCAGTTCTTCTTCCATCAACTTAAATTTTTTTACTGACTCCATCGCAATCTTAATGCTCAACTCCGTAGAGAATTGTTGCCTTATGCCGCCAATACATCTGCCGGTAGAACCCGCAGTTAGATAATCCCTTTCAAAAAGATAAACCTTTAAGCCCTTTTTGGTAAGATAATAACCTGTGGCACAACCGATTATTCCACCACCGATGATAATGACATCAGAGGTATTATTCATAGTAAAAGGTTGAAAGTTAAACGGTTTGGAAGCCTGTATCGTTGAAGGGCATTGTTATGCGGTTTAAAAAATTAAAGAGGATAGAGGATAGACAAAACAGGCCCCGCAACCGCATAACGAATAACATAAATCTTAATTTAGGCATTTTTACAATCCATACATCGCAATTATTTCTTCTCTCTTTTTACCCAGTATCTTGTATTTCTCACCCACCTTCTTAAACGCCTCAACCGCCTTATCAAGATGCTCTTTTTCATGGACTGCCGAAATCTGAACTCTTATCCTTGCCTCACCTTTGGGCACAACTGGATAGAAAAAGCCAATTACATAGATTCCTTCATCATATAAATCCCGCGCCATATCCTGAGCAAGTCTTGCATTATAAAGCATTATCGGAACAATTGGATGGATTCCTTCTTTAATATCAAATCCTGCTTCTTTTATTTTTTGTCTGAAATATTTTGTATTCTCCTCAAGTTTATCCCTTAATTTTGTTGATTTTGTCAGGAGGTCAACCGCCACAATTGAAGCAGAAATTACCACCGGGCTTACGGTATTGGAAAATAGATAGGGTCTTGAGCGCTGTCTTAAAATTTCAATCAATTCTTTTCTACCCGAGGTGCAGCCACCACTTGCTCCTCCCATTGCCTTGCCCAATGTGGTAGTAATTATATCAACCCTTCCTATCACACCCCGGTATTCATGGGTTCCCCGGCCTGTCTTGCCCAAAAAACCTGTAGCATGGGAGTCATCAACCATTACCATAGCATCATACTTTTCAGCCAGGGCACAGATTTCATCCAATTTTGCAATATCACCATCCATTGAGAAGACCCCATCGGTTGCAATCATCCTTATTCTTTTGTTTTGAGTCTGCTTTAGATGTTCTTCAAGGTCCCTCATATCAGCGTGTTTGAATCTATGACGCTCTGCCTTACACAATCTAATCCCATCAATGATTGATGCATGGTTCAATTCATCTGAAATTATTGCATCCGCCTCAGATAGGAGTGTTTCAAAGAGCCCACCGTTTGCATCAAAGCAGGAGGAATAAAGGATTGTATCTTCGGTCATTAAAAATTCAGAGATTTTTTTCTCTAAGATTTTATGAATATCCTGTGTGCCACAGATAAAACGGACCGATGACATCCCATAGCCATGTGTATCAAGGCCTCTTTTTGCCGCCTCAATCAACTCCGGGTGGCTGGAAAGTCCAAGATAGTTGTTTGCACAAAGATTGAGAACCTCCTTGCTCTTTGCTCCCGGAGGGTATTCAACTTTTATCTCAGCCGACTGAGGGGTAAGAATAAATCGTTCTTCTTTATATAGACCCGCATCTCTTATTTCGGCCAACTGTTTAATATAAACTTCCTTCATTCTTTCATTGAATGCCATACCTTTCCCCCTTTTTGTGTGATGCAGAAGATACATCAGGGGAGTTCCCCTGAAACCCCCAAAATAAACTTTCCCTAATCGGTTCGGCACCATCCATTGACATA
>CBFGJQ010000224.1:0-2791 GCA_965649095.1 Caldifarciminota bacterium
AGACTACCGGCCGGAGTTTACTTTGTGCGGCTTGAGGCGGGTGACTTCAAGAAGGTGGAGAAGGCAGTTCTGTTGAGATGAGGGTAAAGAGGGGAGAAGAGGGGTAAAGAGGGGTGAACAGGGGTAATTAACCCCTTCATAACCCTTGAGTCACCCTCATCCCCCCTGATAATCCTTGCTTGTTGAAGGGAGGGTATGATGAAGAGATTCATTAATCTCTTATTTCTCTTTATAGGCATCTCTACTGCCCAGGAGATGCTTGTCAGGGTATATACAAACTCCTGGCAGGAGTTAAAGAAAATCTCGCCTAAATACGGACTTGACATCGCGGGTGCAAGGGCAAATCAGTGGTATGATATTGTTGCGGACCGGAGCACCATGGATAAGATAATTGCCTCTGGTCTGCCTTACGAGGTGAAGATTTACAGCCTTGAATTAGAAAAGGAGAAGGTAAGGCAGGGTTATCATTCCTATGACCAGGTGAATCAGATACTTAGGAATATGGCAAACAATTATCCGGCAATCTGTAAACTTGATTCATTGCCGATAAAGACATACGAAGGGAGGTGGCTTTATGGAGTGAAGATTTCTGATGAACCAAATTATGAAGACCCCAATGAACCCGGTTTTTTAATTGATGCCCTGCACCATTCAAGAGAATGGGCGACCATAGAGGTTGTGCTCTTTTTTGCCGATTCAATGCTCAAATCCTATGGGGTTATTCCTGAGATAACGCAGATAATCAACAATATAGAAATTTATTGTTTTCCGATAATTAATGCTGATGGCTATGTATATGACTACCCTGCACAGAATTGGTGGCGGAAGAACCGCGAACCTTTCGGCGGTGCAATTGGCACAGACCCGAACCGAAACTACGGTGGTTGTAGTGGTGATCTTCCTGGGGACTGGGGAGCGGTTGATGAGGGTGAGGCATCACACACTCCATCTGATGAGACATTCTGTGGTGCCTATGTAAACTCAGGTGATGAAACAAGGGCACTGACGATGTTTGTCCGTTCCCATATTATCAATGCATATATGTCTTATCACAGTTATATGGAACTATTTATGTGGGGCTGGGGATGGACAACCAATGATATTCCTGATGCTACAGTTTGCACAAGATTTGGTAATCGCATGGCAGGGATGATTAATTGCCTTGGTGGCGGGACATACCAGCCCGGGCAGGTTCCAGAGATTCTCTATACGGTGAGCGGCAGCAGTCTTGACTGGGTATATTCCTGGTGCCACTGGGTTGGTGGAATTGCCAATCTTTCTTATACCACCGAGGTCGGGACAAGTTTTTATCAACCTGTCGGTGATTTGAGCAGTATTGAACATGAGAACTTCAAGGCATTAAAATACTTTGCCCAACTCTGCCGTGATTCAATTCCACTATTATGTGAGGGGCGTGTTGCACCACCTCTGATTTACAATATTGGCAATGTCCCTCAAAATTTTGCAATTTTCTGGCATCCAATAAATCCACAGGAGAATCATCCAATTCATTGGGAGCTTGTGGAGTTATCAAATCCTGATATAAAACTTGATAGTCTTGAATCCGGAACCGGGCGCTGGCTCTTACAGGGTTATACCCTTTCCACTACCTATGCCCACTCTGCCACACATAGTCTCTGGTCGGGCAATGCGCCGGGTATCAATAATGCGGCACAGACCTTGCATCCCTATCTTGTTCAGCCTGGTGATTCTTTTAGTTTCTGGTGTTATTATAACTTAGAGAATAATTATGATGTTACGGTGGTTGAGGTATCCGAGGATACGAAGGAGTGGTTCAATCTTGATACGATACGATTTACTGGAGCGCAGACATCCTGGGTGAGAAAGGCTTATTCCCTTGCCAACTGGGTTGGAAAATCAGTATATTTCAGATTTCGCACGATGTATGATGGTGGTACTCAGAGTGGTGGTTTTTATGTTGATGATATCTATCCGGTCTGTTTCTTTGGTAGCGTAGATACGATTGCCTCAAATATCCCTGATACCTTTTATACCTTTACCAGTCATGAGGTGGGTGATTTTTATTATTATGTGCGGGGTTATAATACGACCTGGGGTTGGGGTGATTATTCCTGTATAAAAAAGGCGACGGTGGAGGCGATTGGTATGCCGGCGGTTCCAACGGTTATTAAGCCATTAGATTTTGGGCGGTTGCCGGTATTACAGCCGACTTTGTCATTCTCCTCTACCGACCCCAACAATGACCAGATTCAGTATCGGGTTTTATGGGACGAAGACCCAAACTTCGCTTCCCCGGATAGTGCGACGACCGGTTTGTATAATAGTGGGGTGGTGGTCAATTTTGTCTTCCCGTCGCCGCTTAATCAGGGTGCAACCTACTGGTGGAAGGTGAAGTGCACCGACCCGAATGGCTCGGGTTTATGGACTCAATATACTACAAAGCGGTCATTTACAGTTGATACGAATCTGCCCCCGAATACCTGTTCCTGGTATCAGACGACCGCTGCTCAGTTTAACTTTGACGCCTTTGCTGGCACGCAGGTTCAGGGTGATAGTGTTGTTTTATTGCCAACGGGTCAGACCGTGGTGGATAGTCTGCTCTTTGCCAATTTTGAGTCGGGAATGCCTTCGGGCTGGACGGTGGTTGATGGTAATAATGATGGGTATAAGTGGACGACTGGCACGACTTCGGATTTAGGTTCTTATACCCCGCCCAATTATGGTTCTAGTTATGCCTATTATTCGGATGATGATGCGGGTAATGGTGTGATTAACTACAATGAGGAGTTAATTTCGCCCCGGGTGTATG
>CBFGJQ010000225.1:0-2788 GCA_965649095.1 Caldifarciminota bacterium
CATTTTTAAATTGCTCAGTTTCAATTATCCTTTTCAAAAATGGAATGTTGGTCTTAATTCCTAATATCACATAATTCTTTAATGCCTGAACTGTGCGGGCTATGGAATCGATTCTGTTTTCTCCCCAGACAATGAGTTTTGCAAGAATCGGGTCATAATGGGACGGAACATTCCAGCCTGAATAAATTCCGGAATCTACCCTTATTCCTGGTCCCTGTGGTTCCTGGACAAACAGAATTTTCCCGGGTGAAGGGATGAAATTATTATCCGGGTCTTCGGCATAGATTCTTGATTCAATCGCATGCCCACGCTGTAATACATCCTCCTGTTTAATATCAAGTCTTTCACCCGCAGCAATCATTATCTGGCGCTTCACAATATCAAAACCGGTCACCATCTCGGTTATTGGATGTTCAACCTGGACGCGGGCATTCACTTCAAGAAAATAAAACTTTTTGTTCTGGTCAAGTAAAAATTCTACGGTTCCCGCATTTACATACTCTGCAGCGGTAATAATCCTCTTTGCGGTCTCTCCCATCTCTTCGCGCAATTTTGGGGTTAATGCGGTAGATGGGGTCTCTTCAATAATCTTCTGGTGTCGCCTCTGGATTGAACACTCCCTTTCACACAGATGGACGATATTCCCATATTTATCACGCAGAACCTGAAATTCAATGTGCCTTGGCCTTTCAATATATTTTTCTATGTATACACTCTCATCGCCGAATGCGCTCTTTGCCTCACGCCGACTCAATTCAATACTCTCTTTTAATTCTTTTTCATTATTTGCAATATGCATTCCCTTTCCTCCACCGCCGAGTGCTGCCTTGACAATAACCGGATAACCAACCTCTTTTGCAACTTTTAGATAATCATTCATATCGCGGCCGGAGACCTCCATCCCCGGAATAATCGGCGAATTGATTTTCTTCGCAGTGATTCGGGATGCGATTTTATCCCCGACAAGGGTAAGTGCCTTTGATGATGGACCGATGAAAATAATACCATTGTCCTCGCATGCCTTTGCAAAAACAGGATTTTCTGCCAGGAATCCATATCCGGGATGGATTGCCTCGGCATTGGTCTTTTTTGCTGATTCAATTATAACTGGAATATTTAGATAACTTGCAAGTGGTGCGGGCTCGCCAATGCATATCGCCTCATCACAATAATGGAGATGCAATGACTCTCTATCCGCAGTAGAATATACACCAACGGTCTTTATCCCCATCTCTCTACAAGCCCTTGCAACCCTTATTGCAATCTCACCCCGATTGGCGATCAGAATCTTCTTAAACATCGTTACAACTCTTTTTTTATTCTTTCGAGTAATTCGGAGACACTCAGTTCGTCTGCCCACTCACTTAAATAATCCCAATTAAGATTAGCACCTTGGACCTTAGCAATACCCAATGCATCATTAAATTGCCTTTCCGAATCACCGAATTTTGCCCATTCAAGTTTGGTTAGAATGGTATCCTCAGGTGATGAAAACCAGCATTTTAAGCCCATAAATTCTACCTGTTGCCGTCTTCCAAATTCAACTTCGCTAAACTTCCGTTTCTTTATTGGTATTATATCAAACTTGAGTCCGGTTTTATAGTGAATAATATTGAAAATTTTTTGCTGGGAAATAATTTCATGTGAGGTTTCGTATTCTACATAGAAATCTTTTCTTATTTCGTTTAAAAACCCATCAAGTGCATTTACGGAAGCCTTAATCACAATATCTGTATCAAAAGTTGCCCTTGGCACTCCATGTAGATTGCTTGCAAATGAACCTGTAATCATATATTCAAGTCCATATTTTTCAAATAAGGCCACTACACCCAACAGTATCTCTTTCGTTAACATTTATGATAGACCTTCTCATATAAATCGTCACTCAAAATTATCCTCTTAAGGGCATCTTCAATCTCATCATCAGTATATTCAGGGTGTCTCTGCCTGATGCCCGTTTTTAGCAGCTCAATAGCGGTCCGGGCCAAATCAAGGGATATTTCAATTTTAACATCTTTTGGCATTTCCCGGAGAATTTTATTCTGAATCCGCTCAGAATTTTTATCAGTATCTTTTAATCTCCGGTTGCCCATCTCGGCTTTCTCTTTTCTAAGAATGCGGACATTCCTTCCTGGGCTTCATCAGAAATACGCATTTGTGCAATCACCTCTGCGGTGTATTTCTTGAATTCATCAACCGACATCTGAGGAACGGTTCTCAAAAGTTCTTTACACTTTTTCATCGCATCAGGACCGCTTGAAAGGAGTTGATCAACGAGTCCTTCAACTGCCTTATCAAGACAATCTGGCGGCACGATAATATTCACAAGTCCGGCATTGAATGCCTTTTCCGCTGACATCCGTTCACCGGTCAGAAAAAATTCACGACACTTTCCTTCACCGCACTTTTTTACTACATAAGGCGAGATGCAGGCAGGGATGAGTCCTAATTTTACCTCGCTAAAACTAAACTTTGCATCGGTTGATGCGATTGCGATATCACAGACAGCAACAAGCCCGGTCCCACCGCCGATTGCATAACCCTGAACTTTTGCAATCGTCGGCTTTGGACAGGAATAGATTTTGTAGAGCATATCTGAGAGGGCAAGGGATTCTTTCAAGTTTTCTTCATAGGAATAACCTTTAACCCTCCGCATCCAGTTTAAATCCGCGCCAGCGCAGAATGATTTACCTTCACCTGATAGTATCACCACCCTTATTGATTGGTCTTTTTCAATCTCATCAAAAACAGTACTCAATTCTTCTATCATTCTGTCATTAAAGGCATT
>CBFGJQ010000226.1:0-2744 GCA_965649095.1 Caldifarciminota bacterium
AATGTTTTCTGTTTTTATTGCGAAATCATCAATCTGGGCAAGTAAGAGTTTGACATCATAGGTGTTATATTCAGGGTATAATATTCTTGTTGCGCAATATGTGCAATTGAATGGGCATCCCCTTGAGGTGATTACAACTCCGTAGTTGAGATGCTGGTATAAAGAAAAATCGGGTAGTAGATTGGTGGTATCAATAGAACCCTTTATAAAACCATTGTTTTGCAGGAATCTTATAAGTTCAGTTTCCGCCCTCCCCGAAATGACATAATCTGCCCCGGAGTTCTCTTCGGCATGTTCTTTGCATAGTGTGGCATAAAGGCCACCCAGCACGATTGGTGGATTGGGAAGATTCTCTTTTAAGATTCTTATTGCCTCAAATACCCCTAAGTACCAGTAGGTCATTGAGGATGTTATAAAGATTATATCCGGCCTTTTTATCTTTTTAATTCGGTCTAAAAATACTTCTCTGGGAATACCATATCTTTTATACATTCTTGGCACGCCTTTATAAATCTCTGGCTTTGGAATAACTTCATAATAGTATTTTCCCCGGCCATAGATATCGGTTCTGGTCTGAGTCTTAAAATATTGGCTTGAGCGATCCATACAATCAATAAAGTCAATCTCAAAATTGGCTTTTTTTAAAATCCTTGCTACAATCAGAAGTCCGAGCGGTTTATTCCAGAAGTCAAACGCCTTGAAGTCGTAAATCCAGGGATTGACTAAAAGTGCCCGCATAACTTAATATTATTCAGAATCCCTTAAAATTCAAGACAATTGGGGGCGGCTCCTGATATCTCGAGGTAATAGGAATTTTCCAAATTCCTATTACCAGAACATAATCAGGGGCTAAAGCCCCTGAAACCCTCACCCTCCCCTCTCCCTTAAAAGGGAGAGGATAAGCTTGAGGGTTCCATTAGAATTTTTGAAATTCCTATTACCTTTATTCCCTACTTATCGGTGGAGAAGAATTTAAATCCATCCGTGGCTCTGTTCACCTGTTACAATCGGCCTTTTCCGGTGTATGAGATAATTTGTTAGAAAAATGAAGATAACATTTGAGAATCAGGCGAGGCAGAGCGATACTATCCGGACAAGACTCTCTAAGTTGTCAATAAATAGTTTAAAGAATTCTGGGCTGGGGAAGATACTTGCCAATATCTTTGCGGCAAAAGGAGCAGACTCCTCAGGGGGAAGACAGTAGTGCATCTTCAGGAACTGACTGCGGTATCCCTTCACCTCTTCCTTTACATTCTTATTTCTGATGATGACATCTGCAATTAATTCGGCAAGATGACCAAAATCGCTCTCCTTCATTCCAAATCTCGTCATCTCCTGGACACCCATCCTTATTCCACTTGCGGAAAGGAAGCTTTCGTCATCAGGTAGTGCCTGATAATTGACAATGATATTGTTCTCCTCAAGGCGCCGGGCGAGTTCATTTCCACTGCCATATCTCTTTACCCGAACTACAACCTGATGGGTTTCGGTAAATCCTTCATTCTCATCACCTTCAACATCAATACCACAATCCTTTAATGCCCGGGCAAATGCCTTTGCATTCTTTTGAACCTGTGTTTGATACTCCTTCTTGAATGTATTCATCTCATAAGTTGCGATCAGTAGTCCTAAAAGTGTTCCAAGATGGTGATTGCTTGTGGAGCCGGGGAATGCCCGGCTTTTTATCTCAGTCCATAACTTAGAGAGGGGAGAGTCCTTTGTAATTGTTGAGGCGATAACCCCCCTCTGGGGTCCGAAGAATGTCTTGTGGGTGCTGCCGGTTACAACATCTGCCCCTTCCCTGAATGGCTCCTGAAACGCACCATATAGTCCGAGGACATGTGCCATATCATACATCAAGACCGGTCTTGGACTCCAATCTTTAACGATATTATGGACAAACTCAACCGGCTCCTTATGCAAAAACATACTCTTGCCAAAGACAATGAGTTCGGGTTTCTCTTTTTCTAAGATTTCGGAAATTCTATCTAAATCTGCCCTGTGCATACAATCAGAACGGACCGGGAAGTTTATCACCCTCTCTCTTCCGGTTATCTGGTCTTCCTCAACATAGTTAAATAAGGCACCCATTGGCTGGGAACTCAGATGACCACCCTTATTCAGGTCATTATTCATTACCAATTTCAGGCGTCTGAATGGCTCACCCGGTTTTCGGTCGCGGTTGATAAATTTTACCATTGCCTTAAATACAACTTCATTAGCCATCTGCCCGCTGATTGGTCTGAGTTCAATACTGGGGCACCCAAAGTATTCTGCCATTTCCTTACGCAATTCCTCCTCTATATCCCGAATAAAATCGGTTCCCTGATAAAAATAGACCTCTTCACCCTTCATCGTCCGGTGCTCCGCATATCTTCCTGAGGGGTCTGAGATTTCGCAGAGTTTAACCAGGAGACTGGGGGTTGTCTCGGAAGGGATTAAGTTAAAGCATTCCCTCTGTCGCCAGTGGTTATTCATAATTATCTTCTCGGAAAGAATTCTAATCTTTTCCTGTAACGGCACCAAGAGTCCTCCTATCAAATCTGATTATACCCAAGATTATCCTTTAGTCAACCTTCAGTCATACTCAGGTTAATTCACGAAATTCTTAATTACTTAAGTTTTTACCCCATTTTATACACTGCGGCAAGATACATCAGGGGAGAGCCCCTGAAACCCCCAGCGATGCTCCATCTAAGTTTGTGCACCTTCCCTCGGCGATCGGAAATCCCTGATGTATCTTG
>CBFGJQ010000227.1:0-2740 GCA_965649095.1 Caldifarciminota bacterium
TCCTGATTTTCGTCAAGAAGAGAATAATCAAAAAATAATTTAGGCGGTTTAGCTATTTGAGACGGTTTGGTGACTTCTCTCATCTCCTCTGCGGGTTTCTTTTTCCCTTCTATCGCCGCAACAATCTCACTCCTATCGCGGTTGATATCTTTTTTTATCTTTTGCATAACTTCTTTTATCGCACTTTCCAGCAAAGTAAATGGTTGTGAGCCCCACCAGTCATACCTTTCAAAAAGTAGCATACCCCATTTGTCTTTATGAGAAATTTCAGAATACCCCTTTATTTGATTTCCATTTCTATCACAAATCCTTAAACTCACCTCTGCACTTGCCACATAATGATTATCAGGAATAACTGGACACAAAAGTAAAAGGCCAAGACCACCTAATGCGAGAGTAGTTGTGGTTGAAGACTCTTTCACAAAAGATAAAGCAAGTGCATCAATGACACCAAGACATCCAAAAGTACCACTCACTGGACCAAATGGCACACTATATTTAATGTTTATTATGACATTCACAATTGCATCTGGATTATTTTCATCAATATGAGGAAATACGTTATTAACCAAATCTTCCACTAACGAAGCTTTTAAACTGCTAATATCGATTGCTTTTCCTACTTCGTCTTCATTCAAAATTTCTACATTGATTTTAGTCTTCTGTTTTATCGGAACATCTAGTCCCTCATAGGAGCTGTATTTAAGAACTCTGAGTCTACTTCCACACATTAAAAAGAATATGATAAAACACCATAACAAAATTTTTATCTTACCCATAATTCCTCCTTTTTTGCATTTCTTTTAGAGGCTGTGTCATAACCCCCTTTTGTCACCCTGAATTTATTTCAGGGTCTCAAAAAGTGACAAATACTAATTGCGACACAGCCTCTTACCTTCTACAAATTACCTTCATAATTTAGTTTTATTATAAGCGAAAATCAAACAGTGTCAAGTATCAAGGAGTTTCTCAGTTCTACCTCCCCTTGATATATATTTCAACCAATTGTTATTCCCGGTGGGAGCGGTTTCTTAACCGCGATTACAAATATGCCTGATCTAACAGCGCTTAACTTATCCATCATCTTTCTTTTGTCTCACAAGAGACACGGAAATAGTGGATTGGCGTGGATGTTGCATTGTAGCGGTGCTACTTTTTATTTGGCTACCGATGTTGCAATATTCGGACTATTGGGATTAACATCTAAAGTTCGGGTCTTTGGAATAATGACGAGGTCCATATCTTCCATTGGAATAGCACCGAGTAAAACCTGGTCGCCCATGACCAGCCCGCCGGCAAAACCAACCCGATTTTTGAAATGAATCTCAATAGGACCAACATACGGCACAATCCTTCGGCTACCATCTGCCAGGGTTACTTCTTTCTTATCAATTTCATCTAATTGTAGTTGAATTTTTATATGTTCCGGAATACAGAGATGCATTGCACTTGAATCTGCCAGCGCTTCAACCACAATTGGCTCAAGTTCAGGCTTTTTGGGATTTTTCAATAATACTTTTGCATTAGCTATCCCCATATTCTTGCTCCTTTCAAAATTCTTTTTCACTTTTTCGCAAAAGTGGAAAAGGAGGGGCGAGATTCTTCGGCTTCGCCTCAGAATGACAGAGAACGAAGGGTCAGAATGACAAAAATGGCACTCACTTCACCCTTCCAATCTTTATCTCCTTCTCAGGCCTTAGGACTGGTATCTGGACATTATTCGTGGCATCGGAGATTTTAGTTTTAACTAAATCAACACTTTCCATAGTCATTCCTTTTTTTATCTTTAACAAGAACATATTCGCCCTTTTTAACAGGGAAAATTTTCTCTGCCTCTTTTTCAGCAAGTTCTAAATATTTTTCCAACCCCATTTTCCAGGCTTTGATGGATAATTCTCGTTTTATGCGCCACACCTCAGAAAGCCAATCTTTTTCTTTATTGTTCATAAATAATCACCTCCTCTGGAGTCAAAATTCTAAAATTAAATTCATAGCCCATATCAAGAGTAATTGATTTAACCTTTCGCTCAACTGTTATATTGGCAATATGTTGACAGTTCCAGGTTACTAAAATTTGTAATTCAGGTCTTATTACTAATGTTGCAATGTGGATTGCATCATCTATTTTATCCTTTGGTATTGCATTTCGGGAGACATATTTTTCAGCAAGCATTATGATTGCGTTTCTTTCTCTTTCATCTAATCTTAATATTTCAATAGAAAAATCCTTTAATAAGTCAAATATTGCATTTTTCAGTGATTGGTCTTTAGTCTTTTCTAATTCAAGAATAGTCACTGCCCCTGTATAACCTTGAAAAAAACCTGATTTAATTTGTTCAAATAATTTCCTGGTCGCATCCCTTTTGTAACGATTTATCTCCCGCTCATCAAAATAGAATCCAAAAATTGATGTCTCTAAATACAAAGTAGATTTAATAACCATATTATCAATATTTTACTCAAAATAAAAATGAAGTCAACCCCATCACCAAAATCTTCACCCCGTTAGAAAATATCTTGGTGCATAATAATCTACAAAGAGTCTTTGCATTTATCCCGGTCAGGTGCAGATGAACAAATTTTAAGATTAAGTCTCTAACAGGGTTTACCTTACCCATAATTCCTTCGTAATCGTTTAGAGGCTCAAGATATTCAAGGGGATACCCCCTGAAAACCCCCGTTATACCGCAAATCTGCTCTTGGCGCAGAAGCCTTCTTCACATCGCCTTTCCTGAATATC
>CBFGJQ010000228.1:0-2692 GCA_965649095.1 Caldifarciminota bacterium
GAGAAATATTATTTGTGGCGCGGTTTGGAAACTGCTCCTAAAAGGATAGTTTTTAGTTAACGGGTATAGATGCTGGAATGGTAATTAGGCTTGGTTGGATTTAAAAATACCTGAATGATAAAAAGGAATTAATTCGTAAGAATTTTATAATAAAAGGCTCACGCCTTAACTCCATTTTACGGGACTAAATCCCCTACTCCATTGCTAACCATCCAACCACTTAACCATAAAACTATAAAACCATCCAACCATCCAACAGACAATCCGACCATCCGACTATCTGACTATAAGACCATCCGACTATCAGACAATCTTTTCGCCTCTTCTGAATCCGGGATAATCTTTAGGACCTTCTGTAAGATTTTCCGGGCATCATTTTTGTTGTTATGCTCCAAACAACTCTTTACAAAACTTATCGCCTCGGTCTCAAATTCACTCAAAATCCTGAATCTCGTATCCACTGACCAATTATCAAAATTCTTCTTAAACGGCTCACCCCGGAATAACTTAAATGCCCGTAAATATTCCTTTCTTGCAAACCCCCATTCCCCTGCCCGCTGTAGCGCCTTTGCCCGGGCAAGCGTCTGCTCAAACTCCTGATAATCGGTAGTAAAATAGATCCCTTGATTTATCAGTGTCGGTATACCGCTTGCCCGTGAAATTTCTAATAGATGTGTTGGTATTTTTAATGCCCTTTTTAGTCTAACCAATAGATGAGAAAAATTTCGGGATGCCTTTTCACTCTTTGGCCAGAAATTTGCATAAACTTCTTCTAAATTTACAAATTTTTTCGGTTCCATCGCCTTCTGACAGAGATAGATCAAAAATGCAGAATCCTTGGGCATTAATCTAACAGGAAGATATTCCTGATTACAGGTAATCTTCATTGGTCCGAGGAAATTAATAAAATAGACCGGTCTAATCTTATTAAAAACTGGCAATCCAAGGATTGCTTTGGGTAACTTTGTTTTTTTGCCTTTCTCCATTAGATTTATCACAATATCTGGAAAGAAGAGGATGTATTGATAAAAATTCATTAAAATACCCTTTTTTCGGGCATAGGAAAATGCCTTAAAATATTTTCTGTTTTTTATGAGATAAAGAAGTCTCAGTGATGGATAGGGATTCTTAGCCGGCACGTCTTTTTTATTTGGGTGTAGTATATAATCAACCACTTTCAACTGAGTTGTTAGTTCATTTTCTTTTAGAAACGGAATCAACTGTTTCAACATTCTATGAGATTTTTTTTCATTACCCAATGACCCATAAATCCCAGCGATTATCATTGATGCCCATACGATAAGGGCACTCTGATGCGATTTGGCATATTTGAGCGCCGCAACCGCCGATGAGAGGGCATCCGAAAGATTTCCTTTTAAGATGTGGTATAATGATTGATAGATATGCGGTAGCGCGCCCCGTGTCCACTTATAAAATTGGGCATCGTTTAAGATTGAAAAGGCCTTTTTACAATTTCCCTTCATAAGATATATAAAAGCCAGACTTCCTAAATAAATCCCCCTGGTTTTATCATCAACCCTATCTATCCCCTGAGAAAACCAGTATTGGGCCCGTTTATACTCTTGTATTCTATTATATAACGCACCGAGGTCAAGCATAAGATAAGGCGAGGGGTTTTTCAGGCGCTTTAACATTGTGTGGCAGGTTTGTGCAATTCTTTTTGCCTCTCTGGTTTTCAATAACCGGGAGTAGAGAATTCCCTTTGATATAAGCAAGGTAAATTTTGATTCAAATAAGAGATAAGAGCCGAGCTTTTTACTAAAAGAAGAGTAGTTCTTAATCATTTTTTCAAGCTCTTTTATCCTTAATTGTTGTTCTTTAACCCTTGTACTCCATTCTAATGCTACAACCTCAGCAAGGGCAACCCGCAAAGATGAGTAATTCAAATCAGCGGTCATCGCCATTTTATATAGCCTTCTTAAATTTTTTATGTATTGAGGAATTGGGATTTCACCAAAAAGGTGATATACCTTCTCCACCCGCCGCTTTAGATTTAAATATTTATCAGGTATTTTAGGCAAAAGTTCATTCTTTGGTAGACTCGGGAGGCTGTTCAGGATAACCGCGGCATCTCTGACCTTCCCTAACTTGTATAGAATATTTGCAGTCCGATATTTCCTTTCTGCCTCACTTGACCAGGAAATATATTTCGTGAAATCGTCGTGGAGTAATTCTTTTCTGAATCCTGATAAACCCGCCCTCTTCCAGATTCCCCAGATTCCCTTGAGTGAGATATCAATACCCTCCCCCTTGAGTATCTCTCTTGCCTTCCTAACTGTCAAATTCGGCTCTTTTTCCTTCAACAAAATGATTTTATCTTCAATCTCTTTCTTCATTCTATTCCAGGGTCTGTGATAATTTGAAACCAGTCCCTTTTCTCCCTTCTTACGAAAGATTTTGAGCCATTCAAAGACGGTGATGTAATTTAAATTAAATCTTCTGGCGGTCTCCCGCAAAGAGGTATTATTTTTGAGATAATAATCTATAACAGAAAGACGTTGTTCAGGTGTCCAAATTTTGTTAGCCATAAGTGGAAACATTATATAAAAATTTAATATTTTGTCAAGAAGGCAGAAGGGTAGCCCAAAAAAACAGAAATATTGAGGGTTTTTACAATGTGCGATTACAACAATTAAACACAGTTTTTGTTATAATTATCTTTGTCAAAGAA
>CBFGJQ010000229.1:0-2691 GCA_965649095.1 Caldifarciminota bacterium
CGCTACAAATTAGCAAAATTTTGAATTGCGACACAGCCTCTAAACGATTACCAAATCAAAAGGAGGTATTATGAGATGGTTGACTCTTTTAATAATAGCGGGAATAGGTTATGCGGTGGATATCCATACCCACGGCAATGTTGTTCCATATACACCGCTTCCCGACGAAGATCCTACGGTTATCTCCTTCTCCAATGGTATTACCTTTGACACCCGCGATGGCGAACCGATAATCCCCTCAAACCTGAAGATAGAATCTTACCCGGATGCCGGCTATTATCTGCTCCAGGTTATTGGTCCGGTCTACTCCTATTATCTTGAAGAATTAAAAGAACTGGGAATTGATATTATTGGGTATGTGCCTAAATATGCACTCATTGTCTATGCCAATCGGGCGCAGATTGAACTCGCCGGTCTCAAATCCTTTGTCGGCTGGACAGGTATCTTTCAACCGGCATATAAACTTCCGGCTGATTTGTTAAATGGTAATGGAACTGCCCGGGTCACAATTCAATTATTCCCCAACGAAGATGCCTATTCTATTGCAAATGATATTCAATCACGGGGTTTTGATGTGGTTGAAATAATAGACCATAATCTGGGCAAGACTATCGATGCGATCGTGGACTTAACCCGGGTTTATGAGATTGCAAGGATTACCGGAGTCCAGTGGATTCAATTGTGGTCAGAGCCTTCATTAAGCAATAATAACTGCCAGTGGGTTACTCAGACTGGCTGGCGTGCCACAGTGCCACCCGACCCCGGGGCAAGGCGGATCTGGTATGAGGGGATAAAGGGCTCGGGCGTGATATTAAGTTCAACTGATACCGGCATTCACACACCCCATTATCAATTCTATGATGCTACATATCCAATAACTGCCCCCGGAATATTCCCCGATCACCGTAAGGTTGTTGCCTATAAACTCTATTCTGGTGCTGCATTTGGCGATGTTGGTGGAAGTGGTTACTGGCACGGCACCCATGTCAACGGCACGATTGCGGGTAATGATACAACACTTGGAACAAGTGTCTATGATGGGATGGCCAAGGAGGCAAGGATATACTTTGTAGACATTGGTAATGCAGCAGGCGGGCTTGTTATATCAACAAATCTTACCCCATTATGGGATAGTGTCTATCTCGGTCGTGGCCTAGGCTATAATATCCTGCAACATTCGGGTTCCTGGGGCTGGCTTAATTCCAATGGGACATATCTGACCCAGGATGCGACTACCGATGCCTATTGTTATGCCCATCCGAATTTTTTGAACATCATTGCGGCGGGTAATGAATATAATCCGCGAACACTCCGTAATCCGGGGATTGCCAAGAATGTCTTGACGATTGGAGCAACCTTGAATAGCACCAGTTCAAATCAGATTGCCTCTTTTTCAAGCCGGGGTTATACCCTGGATCGGAGAATAAAGCCGAATGTGATGGCACCTGGTGATGGGGCAAGCCTATGGGCAGGACTAGTCTCTGCCCAGGGCGGGACAATAAATTCATACTGGGGTATGTCCGGGACGAGTATGGCGACGCCAGCAGTGAATGGTTCAATCGGATTGATTAGACAATATCTACTTGCCGGCTTTTACCCATCAGGCACTGCAAATCCCTCCGATTCAATCAAATACCAGAGTTCCGCACTACTTCGGGCAATGGCAATCGTCTCCTGTGACCCCAATATTGGTAGTTATGTGGTCCCCGATTCCAATATTGGCTGGGGTAGGATTGACCTGGACAGCGTCCTGTATTTCTCTAATGATACAAGAAGACTGATAATAAAAGATGATACAATTGGGGTGGGGACCGGTGAGTCAATAACTGACTCATTCGTGGTCCTCTCATCTTCAATTCCCCTCCGTATTGCCGTTACCTGGACTGATACCGCTGCTGCCCCAAATGCATCGGTAGCACTCATAAATGATTTAAATGTCACCCTGACTGCACCCGATGGCAATTATTACCGAGGCAATCAATACACAAACGGACAGTCTACTGCCAATCCCACGACCTGGGATAACAGGAATGTTGAGGAATGTTTCAGGGTAAATAACCCTGCTACCGGAGTCTGGTATCTCACGATTGCCGGACAGAATGTGCCGAATGCACCGATGGGATTTGCCTATGCAATTACTGGTGAGATTGGATTTGTGGGGATAGAGGAGAATGAGATTGCTCGTGCCCAGAAGGAAGAGGATTTCAGTATCCGCACAATTACAAGGGGATTGTTGAGTTTGAGTTTCAATTTAAGTGCACCCAAAGAATTTAAGATTCAGGTCTATGACCTCAGTGGAAGGCTCGTTATGAAGATACCTGAGGTCAGGTTACCCGCCGGGAAGACAGAAATAGATAAACGAATGGCATTGCCATCTGGAATTTACTTCATTGAGATTAGGACCAAGGACTGGGTAAGGTTCGGCAAAATCATTGTGCTTGAGTAAAAGGAGAATAATTTTTGTTGGGCAAAGATTAATGGTTAATCTATAAAAGGCGGATTATGTCGTAAACTCGGGAGTAGAGGTTTTAACCACGGAAGATATCTAAGGAAGCATTTATTTTTAACGGAGTATAAGCGGTAAGTTCAAGGTAATAGGAATTTGAAAAATTCCTATTACCTGGTAATAAAAATTTTCATTATGGAAAAAAGGAGAAGATACATCAGGGATGGACATTATGTCAATGGGTG
>CBFGJQ010000230.1:0-2688 GCA_965649095.1 Caldifarciminota bacterium
GATGAGGGTAAGAAGATTGAGTGGATGAATAGGCGGTTAGCATCTTTAGATGCGGAGGTTACGCGGATTCAGAAGGGGCGTAAGGAGCAGAATGGTTATGTGGAGCGGAGTCACCGGACTGATGATGAGGAGTTTTATATTCCGTGGGGGTTTGAGATAAAGGACACCAATTCGCTATTTTTAATGGCCTATAGTTGGATAAGATATTATAATCTCAAGAGGCACCACACCGGTAGCAATCTTGACGATAAGCCTCCGATTGAATATGCTAAAGAGATTATGCCTGGGCTCAGTGCCAACATTGGGTTATTTCCGCCGGTGGTATTAGATAATCTTATCGTTAGTTCCTACTGGAAAAGTGTAAACAAGGTCCCTGGACATTACACAATTTCAGTTTTTTCGGCTTAAATAATTGTCCCTAAAGACATAAACAAAATCTTAAACTCCCCTCCTGCGTTGCTGAAATTTAATTATATTATGAGCCGAAAAGGTTATATATTCCGAAACCGTTATTTCACCTTAAAGGAAATTGAGGCTATTAAAGATATCATCCAGACACATTGGGCAAAAGGCCGCACCACGATCGCCCGCCTGGTGTGTCAACACCTTAACTGGCGCCAGTCTAATGGCCGCTTGAAAGAGACCGCTTGTTTAGAGGCATTACGCAAAATGGCACAGCGCGGTCTCCTCTCTCTCCCACCCACCAACAACCGAGGTGGCTATCGCCCACTTAAGCTACTTAATATTCAAACTACCTTTTTTGATGAAAGAAATACGCTACTCACAGAGGTAAACGTTCCTTTGCGCAATCTTCGTTTTAAATTGGTAAAAAATAAGGAGGAAAAAAGACAGTGGCGCTATTTGATTCAAACTTATCATTATCTTGGTTATCAACGGTTAGTTGGGCGCTATCTCCAATATTTCGCCTATCTTGATGAAAACTTAGTTGCCCTTTTAGGTTTTGCGGATGGGATTTACCACCACCGTCTGCGTGATAACTGGATTGGCTGGTCTAAACAGGCACAACAAAATAATCGCCATCTGATCCCTGATTAAATCAGGGACCAACAATTGCCGCTTCTTAATTCTGCCCTGGGTCAAGATAAAAAACTTAGCCTCAAAGATTTTATCTTTGGCGGTGAAGATCATGCCTTTCGATTGGCAGGCAAAGTATGGTTACAAGCCCTTGTTAGTTGAAACCTTTGTGGATTGTGAGAGATTCAAAGGGACTTGCTACAGGGCCGCAAATTGGATTTATCTTGGTAAGACCGAGGGCAAAGGGCGGCGGGGTGCAAAATATTTCTTTCACGGAAAAATTCGTGACTATTATGTTTATCCTTTAGGTAAGGATGCGCTTTCACTCCTGAAACAACCCGTGAAACAGAATGAGATGCTGAAACAATCCGTGAAACAAGTTCAGGACATGGTTCAGGGTGACATTGTTCCGGCTATGGTTCAGGATGATATGTTTAAAAAATGGTAGCTGTTAAAGAATGTAATAATGGGCATCGTTGTCCTTACTTAGATAATATTGATATCTTCAGTCTCCAGAAGGATTGGGAATATTTAAAGGCACGGGTTTTGGAGCTGGAGATGAGGCTTGCCCAGATAGAAAAAGAGAATCAAGAGTTACGTCAGGAAAAGGAGTCTTTGCAATATGAGTTGAAACAGTTTCGGGCAAAGATTTTTAAGCCCCGGGTAAAATCGAAACCGTCTGAAGACCAGGCAAGGCGTGGTGCCCCGCCTGGGCACCGTGGTGGTGGTCGGAAAAGACCTCAAAAAATTTCTGGGTATATTACCGGGCGGTGTGATAAATGTGGTGGTGAGATTAAAATTTACGAAAATAAGTATGATGAGCATACGCTTGAGGATATTGTCGTAAGAAAGGAGACCATCTGTTATCATTTTCACTATGGTTATTGTCCGCGCTGCAAGCGGGTTGTTCGTCTTAAAAAGGAGGATAGGGCGTCACCGAGCAGGCGAAGAATGGCTTTAAGGCTTACGAGGCGATAAAGGAGCAGATTCGCAACTCTTCTTATGTCCATGGTGATGAGATGGGCTGGCGGGTCAGTGGTGAGAATTGGTGGTTATGGGTCTTTACTAATAAAGATCTTGTATTATATCATATTGACAAGCATCGTTCTTTAGGGGTAGTTGAAAAGATTTTGGGTAAGAGATATAATGGGGTTTTGGGTAGTGATTTTTACTCGGCCTACAATGGGATAGCAGCGTTAGCTAAGCAGCGGTGTGTAGGTCATCTTTTGAATGAGATTAAAAAGGTTCAGGAGAAGAATAAGTTTGTTTTGGATAGCAAGGAAGGGATATTTTGTCAGCGATTAAAAGAGATTTTGAAACAGACGATTGAGGTTTGGAATGAATATCATAAAGGTACCAAGATTTTAGCGGATTTGAAGTGCGCAAAGGAATTGGCGATTTCTAAGATTGTGGAGTTACTTTTATTACCGAGTGAGCATAAAGACATAAAGCGTCTTCGTAAGCGGATAATAAGGTACAATCAAGAGTTATTCACTTTTTTAGATAATCCCGAAGTTGAGCCGACGAACAATCGGGCCGAGCGGCAATTGCGGCCGAATGTGATTATGAGAAAGATATTCAAGGGGATACCCCCTGAAACCCCCCGCTATACAGCAAATCTTTTCTCAAGACAAAAACCTCCTTTATAATACA
>CBFGJQ010000231.1:0-2687 GCA_965649095.1 Caldifarciminota bacterium
GATTTCCGATCGCCGAGGGAAGGTGCACAAACTTAGATGGAGCATCGCTGGGGGTTTCCGGGGTTCTCCCCTGATGTATCTTGATTTAAATCGCTTCTTGACTTTGGGAAGAAAATTATTATAATAGCATAATGGACCTCTTCAAGAAATGTAAGGCAACGGTTCAGACAGTCAGAGAGGCAAAGGAGATAAATATCTATCCATATTTTACACCCATTGAGTCAGCCCAGGACCACCGGGTCAAGATTAATGGTCGTGAGTATATAATGATTGGCTCAAACGGATATTTAGGACTTGCTGCCGACCCACGATTGAAAAGGGCAGCGATTGAGGCAATAGAAAAATATGGTTCAACCTGCTCAGGTTCAAGATTTCTAAATGGCACCCTTGATATCCATATAAAACTTGAGGAGAGCCTTGCTGAGTTTTTTGAAAAGGACGGGGCAATCGTCTTTTCCACTGGGTTTCAAACTAACCTCGGAATAATCTCATCTCTCACCGGTAAGGACGATGTTATAATTATTGATAAACAGGACCATGCGTCAATCATTGATGGTTGCCGGCTTTCATTTGCGGATGTCAAGAAGTTCCAGCATAATGATATGTCAGACCTTGAGCGAATCCTGAAATCACTCCCTGCCGATAAAGGAAAACTAATAGTTGTGGATGGAGTCTTCAGTATGGAAGGGGATGTGATTAATCTCCCTGAGGTGGTTCGGCTGAAGAATAAATACCACGCACGACTATTGGTTGATGATGCCCATGGTATTGGGGTGATGGGTAAGAACGGACGTGGTGTTTGTGAACATTTTGGACTCCTGGACAAAGTAGACATCATTATGGGCACCTTCAGTAAATCATTCGCCTCACTGGGTGGATTTGTTGTTGCCGATGAGGATGTAATAACCCATATCCGACATACTGCCCGTGCCTTGATATTCTCAGCAAGTATGACCCCGGCATCGGTTGCCAGTGCCTTGAAGTCTTTAGAGATTATAAAAAATGAACCCGCCCGCCGTGAAAGACTCTGGCGAGTAACAGAAATGGCGCGCGCTGGATTCAAAGAGATTGGGCTTGATACAGGAAACAGTACCACCCCGGTAATCCCGATTATAATTGGTGAAGATAAGAAGTGTTTCGCCTTCTGGAAGATGCTCTTTGAGAATGGTGTCTTTGCAAATCCTGTGATTTCGCCAGCAACCCCACCCGGTCGGGCACTTATCCGAACGAGTTATATGGCAACCCACACCGATGAGGATATTTCAATCGTCATTGATGCATTTAGGCGCTGTGCCAGGGAATTCGGTCTAATAAAGTGATTAGGGTAATTTCGGTAAAAGACGAAAGGGATTTAAAGTCATTCGTTGAATTCCCTTATAGATTATATAAAAATAATCGTTACTGGATTCCACCTTTACGAAGGGATGTATACAATCTATTTGATAAAAAGAAGTATCCATTCTGGGAGCATTCAGAACGGGAACTATTCATTGCCTATCAGGATAAGAATATAGTTGGTCGTGTCTGTGCAATTGTCGATTATAACTTTATTGAATTCTGGAATGAGAAGACAGGTTATTTTGGCTTTTTTGAATGTGAAGATGATACGGAGGCGGCAATTGCCCTCTTTGACGCAGTCAGAAAATTCCATAGGGAAAAGGGGATGACCAAATTTGTAGGTCCCTTTAACCCTTCAACAAATGAAGAGATTGGGTTCCTCCTTGAGGGTTATTTTTTAGAACCGATGATAATGATGCCCTATACCTACGAGTATTACCATAAACTCGCCACTGCTAATGGCTTAAGCAAGGCAAAGGACCTATATGCCTTTTACATTGAGACAAAGAATGCACCATTAGAATATTTAGAGAAACTCTGTTCAATCGTCCGTCAGCGCGTTAAAGGTGTGAAAGCAAGGTCGGTTAATCTTAGTGATTTTTCCAATGAGATAAAGAAGATAAAAGAAGTCTATAATGATGCCTGGAGCAGAAACTGGGGCTTCGTGCCGATGACCGATTCGGAATTCAATTACATTGCCAAGACATTGAAAGATTTGGTCATTCCGGAATTGGTTATCATTGTGGAGGTTGACAATGTGCCGGTGGGAGTTTCACTTACAGTGCCCAATTATAATTTTATTCTTAAGAAACTTGATGGAAATCTGGATTTAATAGGAATGCTGAAATTTCTGTATTACAGGAAAAAGGTTAGAGAGGCGCGGATGATGATTATGGGAGTAAAGAGAGAGTATCAGAAATTGGGGCTTGAGGCATTGATGTTTTTGGAAACCTTTAAAGCAGGGATGAAACTTGGATACAATGGTGGGGAATTGAGCTGGACGCTTGAGGATAACCTTGCCGTAAATAATACGATTTTAAAGATGGGGGGTAAACTATACAAAAAATACCGCATATATCAGGGGATGGTGTAAAAAATTTGGCAACCGAATATCATACCTACTTTTTGGGTTCAGGGGCTTTAACTCCTGATTTATTTCCGGAAAGACTTACCGTTAACCCTGAAATACGGTGGTGGTGTGATTCATCGCACAATATTTTGGATTTTTTGCTATTTAATTGTATAGGAATTTGAAAAATTCCTATACAATAAAATGAAATTTTTCATTATAGAAAAAATATGGACAAGATACATCAGGGATTTCCGATCGCCGAGGGAAGGTGCACAAA
>CBFGJQ010000232.1:0-1202 GCA_965649095.1 Caldifarciminota bacterium
ATATAAACTACAGATAGAGACGGATTAACATAGAGACAATACCGAAATAAATTTCCTACTCCCGAAGAATCTGGTCTCTCTGGCTTATTCTTTTTCCCTCTTTCACCCCTACTCACCCTTATTCCCCCTTCTTCACCCTTATTATTTGTTTTCCGACTCATTCCGCAGATACCCTGATTCCCTGATATTCTGATATCCTTTGCCTGCTCATATCTCATATCTGCCATCTCCTATCCAATCTCATTGCCTACTCCAATTATGGCTAATTATATTCATGTTTTTTTTGTCAATAGCCAAGTTGCACCCCTTCCGGATGCCGAATTTTCCGCTATTTGCGCAATTTTTTAATCTCATAATCTGGCTCTTAACTATTTAGTGTGGAAGAAAGGCAGAACCTTAGACCCTTCAAACCACACTCCGCCGCGCATTACAGCGGATTAATTCCGCGGTGCCCCTTGTCCGATAAACTTTAATCTCTTTTTTCGTCAGGTTCTCAAACCTCTCTAAAATCTTCATCATAAGCCATTCGCTTATCCAACTTTATTTTGTTATTCATCCCCTCGGTAAAACCATTGGTAAGCCGATATTGGAAATAAGTTGAAGCACCCGACGAGTAAAATCTAATGCCTCTTGTGCATGACGATACCACAAACGCCGGGATATCATCAATTAACCGCTCTTTTCAGGTCTTTCACCACACTTTCTGGTCATGAGCCAGAATTCTGGGCGCCTGCCGTTATCAGACCGAAGGTGAAGAAAGCTTAAAGGGCTGGTTGCTATATTGAGTTGCAACACCATAATCCAGGGACTGATAGTAATCTATACCCTGATGACTTACCCGTTTGATCCTCTTCTCTTTCAAAAGGATGGTAAGGATTTTAACTGCCTCATTACGCTTCAATTTTATAAGATTTATTATATCCTTCAGTGTTACCGGCCGCCTCGCCACTAAATTCAAAATTGTGGCCGCTTTTTTCTCCATTGTTAGCCTTCCCCTTTTCTCCTTAAAGTCGGCAATTATTTCGCATCCCGGCCCGAAATATCCTTTTATCGCTACGAGTTTCTCCCTGGATAGTGGCAAGGCGCAGGTTGCACTCGGTGGTCTGACCACCGTATTGAGTTGAATCTTATCGGGTTTAATCGCTGAGATGACCTTCTTCAATCCGGCAAGTTCTCCCTTCTTATCATTAAAACCCTTAATC
>CBFGJQ010000232.1:1212-2686 GCA_965649095.1 Caldifarciminota bacterium
ACCCTGAAGTTATCTTTTTTAATGATACTCTTGGATGGCAACGATGGACCTTTTTAAATGTTTTTAAATTTGCCGTGGTTAAGGTTGGCAATACCACATCCGCCAACAGAAGGTCTTTCTGGACCGATGGCTTATAAAGAAGTGCACCATTGGTGATAACTGCGACCGGGATATCGGTAAATCTTTTAATCTCACCAATTAAATACCCAATCTTAGAATTCAAGGTTGGCTCACCCGAGCCCGAGAAGGTGATAAAATCAACCCTCTGCCCTTTTGCCAGGAATTCTTTTAGTTCTTTTAAGACCCTTTCCGGCGGGCAATAGGCCCTGCGTCTGGTTGTCCTGGTGATGGTTCTCCCCAGCTGGCAGTAGATACAATCATAGGTGCAGGTCTTATAAGGAACCAAGTCCACTCCCAGAGAGAACCCGAGGCGCCGTGAAGGCACCGGTCCATAAATATAATGGTCTTCAGACATTAAGATTTTACTTTCTTGATTCTATTATCCTGGTCTAAGAAGATAAGCGTGGGTTTGAAATTTTTTGCGGAATTTATATCAGTAATTTTATAAGAGAGGATACAGAGGCGCTGGCCTGGCCTCCCCTTTAAAGAGGCTGGGCCATAGAGCACAAATCTACCCGAATTTGGTTTTTCAGGAATTGTGTAGGTCTCAAGCCGCTCCCCATTGTCATAATTCAAGACCTGAACCTTTTCGCCAGGAATGATATTGGCGACTTCCATTATTCTTGAATCAATCCCCATACTCCCTCTATAATGGAGAACTGTTGCGGTGATTGTCGCCTCGGTTATCTTTGATTTCAAGACTTCAACGAAGGATCTCGTCTCCAATCTTCCAATTCCCTCCCTTATTATTGCCCGGTGGCTAGCAAAGGGGATATGAGGTATTCTCTCAACAGAAAAGAATTTGACCTCCCTGATATCCGAATTGGGAACCGGTCTGCCACCCATAGCCTCTACTTTGTATCCTAATAATAGAATATTTCCATAAACCTTTGTCTCTTCCCCATATACACCGATAAGGGATTGGACCCGTCCTCTTATTCCCGTCTCTTCTTTCAATTCGCGGATAACAGCCTCTTGTGGTAATTCCTTCTGTTCAATAAAACCCGAAGGGAGTGCCCACCTTCCCATTTCAGGTTCAACCCCCCTCTTAACAAGAAGAATCTCTCCCTTCTCATTCTCCACCAGGGCAGCGACTGCGGGTAATGGGTTTTGATAATGGCACCAGTTACAATCTTCACACATGAGACGATATTGATTCTTCTCCCTGGTCTTTACCAATCTCCCGCGACATATCGGACAAAAACGGTATCCCTTTGTGACTTTCAGAATTGAAGCCATAGAAGATTATATTCAGGACTAACAAAAAATCAATAATCTTCTACAAGATACATCAGGGGAGTTCCCCTGAAACCCCCAAAATAAACTTTTCCTAATCGGCTCGGCACCATCCATT
>CBFGJQ010000233.1:0-1888 GCA_965649095.1 Caldifarciminota bacterium
CTAAATTTTCCATAGCTCTTCCCGGTATTTAGCTAATTTTATTAAATTTTTAATATCTCCGGGTAATCCTATTACTTGAAGTATTACTTTAAGATCTTTTCCGGGGTGTAAATAAGGTCCCTTTCCGTTTGCATATGGCTATTGACTTTTTCTAAAAAATATATAATATTTAAAACGAGAGGAGAGTGCATTGGCATTTAATTTCATTAACTTTATAAAATCGCTAAAGGGCCATTTTTTGAGTGATGTAGCGATAGACTTAGGAACCTGCACAACCCTTATTTATGTCAATGGGAGGGGCATTGTCCTCAATGAGCCTACGGTTGTGGCTATTGATACAAAGACCAAAAAATGTTTGGCAGTAGGGGAAGAGGCGAAAAAGATGCTCGGTAAAACCCCTGAAGAGATAAAGGCAATAAGGCCGATGAAGGATGGGGTGATTGCCGACTTTGAAATGGTGGAATTACTCTTAAGGACCTTCATTGCCAAGATTCAGCAAAGGAGATTATTTATAAGACCCCGGGTAATAATCTGTGTCCCCTCAGGCATAACCGAAGTGGAAAAGAGGGCAGTGCGTGACTCGGTTGAGGCAGCAGGTGCAAGGGAGGTCTATTTGGTCTCTGAACCAATTGCGGCAGCGATTGGCATAAATCTTCCGGTTCATCTTCCTACCGGCAATATGATAATTGATATTGGTGGTGGCACCACCGAAATTGCGGTGATCGCCCTTTCCGGTATTGTGACGAATAACTCTATCAGGGTAGCAGGAGATGAAATGGATGAGGCGATTGTGCAATATATTAAAAAGAATTATAATCTCATCATCGGTGAACAGACTGCGGAGGAGATTAAGATTGCAATTGGGAATGCATTCCCCACTGAAGAAGATAGAACACTTGAGGTGCGCGGAAGGGACCTTGTCGTGGGCATCCCCAAGACAATAAAAATCACAAGCCACGAGGTAAGGGAGGCGATCCAAGAACCCCTATCAATGATTATTGAGGCGGTACGTCAGACTCTTGAAAAGACACCCCCAGAACTTGCTGCGGATATTGTAAATTCAGGGATTCATATGGCAGGCGGTGGTTCGTTATTAAGGGGTATAGATACCCTCATAAGGGAAGAGACGAATCTACCGGTTACAGTTGCTGAAGAGCCCCATAAGGCGGTTGTCTGCGGCGCCGGAAAAATATTAGAAGACATTCCCAGCTATGAAAAGGTAATATTTACCCTCAAGCGAGAGTAGTTGCCCAGAATTCAATTTTTTTTCTTTTTAGTGTTTCTATTTACCTCACTAACCTTTATTCTGATTACGGAAAATATGGATTTTGTTATAAGCAAAAGCCTCGCCCAAATAATATTATTTCCCCTGCGTCTTATCAGCAATTATCTATCGTATCTCCAGCAATCCAGAGAGAGGATTGAAGAGCTTGAAAAGTCTATAACAAGACTAAAAATAGCCAACGAAGAACTCGCCGCTAAATTTCATACGGGTGAAGATACGCTATCTTTCTTGGGTCTAAAAATAATCAAGGCAGATGTAATTGGCCGCGACCCTGCCAATTTCAATGGATTCCTGTATATAAATAAGGGAAAGAGAGATAGTGTATATGTCAATCAACCGGTAATTATTACCAATATGCTTGTGGGGAGAGTAAAATCGGTTACTTCAAATACCAGTATTGTTGAAACATTTGAAAAGAATGGATTTGCTATAAGTGGATTTGATAAACAGAGCGGTATCTATGGGATTGTAAAGAATAATGGAAATTTAAAATTTAATTATGTAAAGATTGATGATACCATAAATGTTGGTGATACAATCGTTACCTCTGGTCTCAGTGAGATTTATCCTAAGGGGATTATGATTGGCACAGTAAAGGAGATA
>CBFGJQ010000233.1:1898-11978 GCA_965649095.1 Caldifarciminota bacterium
ATAAAGAAAGATAGAGATTTGTTATTTAAAGAGGTGGTAATTCAACCATTCGCTAAAATAAATCGGCTATTTTATGTCTATCTTATCTATGCAGGAAAAGAACAATCTGAAGAAAGAATGGAGCAGGGGTTTATTACCCCCGCATCACCTGTTTTACAGGATGAAAATGTCAGCCCATAACAGATGAGATACCCTGGCTACATTTTGTTATTATATCTCTTTATCCCGATTAATCAATCAATTGACCTATTGACAATCCTGCTCTTCTATGTTCTGCTCAATGAGTCACCATTTTATTCAATTACCTTTTCTTTCTTCACGGGGTTGGTTATTGACCTTTACCAACCGGTTGCCTTAGGCGTAAATACCCTTTTTTACCTACTCCTCGGTGAGGGTTTAATACTTTTTAAGAGATATATACCGCGGGAACCCATAACGATTACTATTTCATTTATAATCTTCTATTCTCTGAAGACACTTCTCAATCTCTTATTTTTAGACTGGAGAGTTTCAATTTTTGTAATAGCCTTGACATTACTCTCCTTCCCACCGATATTTTTCTTACTGAACAAAATTTTCTATAAGGTATGGAACAGGACCTAAAAAGATATAAGACCCTCCGGACAGCCCTGATTATCTTCTTTTCTTTAATACTCTTTTTCAGTTTGAAACTTCAGGTCTTTGAAGGGAAGAAATATTATCGCCTATCTGAGGAAAACCGAATAAAAAAGAGGTATTTGACTTCACCGCGGGGTAAGATTTTTGACCGTAATAACCGGGAAATTGCCAATACCCGTGCGGGCTTTTATGTCTCGGTCATCCCGGCCCTTGTTGATACAGAATCTATTGAAAGAGTCTCTAAAATCCTCAACATAAAAAAAGAAAAGATAACAACCCGAATAGCTGCCCAGAAGAACCCATTCCTCTCCACAAAAATCGCCCATGATATCTCTTTTCAACAATTATCAAGGATTGAAGAGGAGATTGGAGAATTAAAGGGCATAGAGGTGGGCGTGGAACCAGTAAGAAACTATCCATATAAGGACCTCTTCTGTCATGCCATCGGTTATGTTGCTGAAATTACAAAGGAAGCACTTGAAACCGGCAAAGAATATAAACTTGGGGACTATATCGGTAGAGTCGGCCTGGAAAAAATCTACGAAACCCACTTAAAGGGCAAGGATGGGATTGAATATATTGAGGTTGATGTCCACGGCAGGGAGATTGGTAAGGTAGAAGAATACCGCCCATTACCCGCTGAACCGGGCAAAGACCTTTTTACGACCCTTGATGTGGAGCTAACCGAATCCACATCCGTATATCTGAGTAACTTCAAAAAGGCATCAGCAATTGCCCTCAATCCCCAAAATGGTGAAGTATATCTCCTCTATTCAAAGCCAGGATTTGACCCCAACCTCTTCATCAAGGGATTAAATGAAGTAGAGTGGCAGACACTAAATAATCCAGTTGAGGCACCCCTTGTCAATCGGGCAATAATGAGTTGCTATCCAATTGGTTCAACAATCAAACCATTCATTGCCCTTGCCGCACTTGATGCAGGATTGATAAATCCAGAGAGGACCTTTATCCCCTGTAAGGGGGTCTTCTATTTAGGCCGCAGACCATTTAGGTGCTGGAAGGTTCATGGTGAGCTCAGCCTCATAGATGCCATAATCCATTCTTGCGATATCTATTTCTATCAACTGGGGAGACTGATTGGTATTGATATTATCAGCCAGTATCTTTCAAGATTCGGATTTGGGAAGGCAACCGGTATTGACCTGACTGAAGAAAATAAAGGACTTGTCCCGGACCGAAGATACCTTGAAAATAGATATGGAAAGAACTGGACTGAGGGGTATATCTTCAATATAAGTATTGGTCAGGGTGACTTTCTTGCCACCCCATTACAATTGGCAACAGCGTATACGCTCTTTGCCAACCGGGGTGAGATTGCTACGCCGCATTTAATAAAAAATGATAAATCCGAAAAAAAACATCTTGTATTATCTGAACGGGCTATGGAGACGATTCAAACGGGGCTCCGGGGTGTTGTCTCTACCGGTACCGGTCTCCTTGCCCGACTTGAGACAATAGATGTCTGTGGTAAGACCGGGACTGCTGAGAATCCCCATGGCGAAGACCATTCCATTTTTGTCGGCTACGCACCACCTGACAATCCCGAGATATTAGTCTGTGTCATTGTAGAAAATGCCGGGCATGGCGGCAGTGTTGCCGCACCAATTGCCGGAAAGATAATAAAGACATTCTTCGCCAAGAAAAGAGTTGCCTTTTAAATAAATGAAAAAGTTTGATTCAACAATCCTTCTGCCAACCATCCTTCTTGCAATACTGGGTCTATTGATGATTTACTCAACCGGTGGCAAAGGGTATCTTTTAAAACAGTCACTTTGGCTTGGAGTTGCAATTGTCGCGATGGTCCTGGTCTCACAGATACCGATGCGCGGGTGGTACATCTTCTCCCCCATCTTATATGGAATCAGTATCTTGATGCTTATTCTTGTCCTTGCGATTTCATCAACCTATCCCAAAAGATGGTGCACCTTTGGTGTTTTTTCTCTACAACCATCTGAGTTTGCAAAATTAGGAACGATTTCATTTCTTGCCTATTATTTAGTCCGTAAAAAGAAACTTGAAAAATTCACCCATTTTATAATTCCACTTATGATTGTCCTCATTCCGGCCGGACTTATCTTCATTGAACCCGATTTTGGCGCCGCCCAGATCTTCTTTCCGTTAATGGTTGTTATGCTCTACTGGGCAGGTATGCCCGGAGAAAAGATTTTTGTCTTCTTCTCGCCGATTATTTCCGCAATTGCAAGTTTTTCAATTTATATCTGGCTTGGATTTATGACTGCAATGGGGGTTTATCTATATTTGCGCCGAAGACTCAGCAATTTATTATATGGTCTTATTGTCAACCCCCTAATTGGTTTGCTGACCCCGGTTATCTGGGATTCACTCAAGACCTATCAAAAGAATAGAATCAGTGCATTCCTTTCTCCCTGGCTTGACCCAAAGGGAATGTCCTGGCAGACAATTCAATCAAAGATTGCAATTGGGTCAGGCCAACTCTTTGGCAAAGGATTCTTATCCGGCACCCAGAAGAGACTGGAATTCCTACCCGAAAGACACACGGATTTCATCTTCTCCTGTATCGGCGAAGAGTTTGGATTCATCGGGATATTAATTACGGTAATCTTATATCTTTATCTATTTTACCGGTTATTGTCTGTAGCAAAAACCATAAAAAATAGTTTTGCCAGCCTTATACTTATCGGTATCCTCACCTGGTTTGCCTATCAATCATTCATAAATATGGGTATGACCATAGGCATCCTGCCCGTAACTGGTGTTCCTCTCCCCTTCATAAGTTATGGCGGTTCCGCGCTCCTGGCGGGCTTTTGTGCAGTTGGTGTATCCCTTTCTATATCAAAGAGAAGATATGAATATTAATCAAAAATATGCTCGTCAATGTAGCAATACCCAATACAAAATTTGACTATTTAACCTATCGCACCGAATTCCCGGTCCATCCCGGCGATCTGGTCCTTTCCTTTGAGGAACAGGTTTAAATACGGAATTGTAATTCAGACCAATGTAAAGGCAGAGGTCCAGAACATAAAGAATATCCAAAAAATGGTGGAAAGGGGATTTATCCCTCCCCAGCTTTTAAAACTTTACAAATGGATTGCCGATTACTACATTGCATCAATGGGCGAGGTATTAAAACAGGCACTACCCTCCGTGGTGCTTAAAAGATTTGAGTTATTAAAGAAAGAATATGAGGCACCGATACTGGCTAAAGGGCCAGTGCCGACCTATCAACAGAATTATGCAATCATTAGAATCCTTAATGCACTGGCAAAAAAGGAGTTTAAGGTATTTCTCCTCTATGGTGTCACCGGTAGCGGAAAGACTGAGGTGTATTTGAAGGCAATTGCCCAGGTCATAAGAAGGGGTTATCGGGCGCTCGTTATGGTTCCCGAGATATCAATGACTCCCCTCCTTTTAAGGCGATTTACCGAGCGTTTTGGTAATGAGGTTATCTCAATCCATTCCGCATTAACCGTTAAAGAAAGGAGGCGGATTTGGTATGCAATCAAGAACGGACAATTTAAGGTCATTATCGGCCCGCGCAGTTCCATATTTATACCCATTCCCAATTTAAAGATTATAATCATTGATGAAGAACATGACCATTCATACAAAGAACAACAACAGATTGTAAAATATAATGCCCGGGATGTGGCAGTGATGAGAGGTAAGATTGAAAATATTGTGGTTGTCCTCGGTAGCGCAACCCCACAGATTGAATCCTATTATAACGCCGGAATCGGAAAGTATGAGTTATTGACCCTGAAGGAAAGGATTGATTCAAGGCCACTCCCCGCGGTTGAAATTGTGGACCTCAAAACCGAAGAGAGAAGATTATTATCAACCCGTTTTGAAGCGGCAATAAAAGAGGTCTTGAAAAAGGATGAGCAGGCAATTCTATTTTTGAATCGTCGGGGATTCGCACCCAGTCTGATTTGTCCCAATTGTGGCTATGTGGTGCGTTGTCCATATTGCCGTCTCCCACTGGTTTATCACAAAAAGACTGAACCCGATAAGACTTCAATCCTTGCCTGCCATACCTGCGATTACAAAATGCAATACTTTTCACTCTGCCCGAAGTGTAATGGTGTAACCCTTTTATATCAGGGAGCAGGAACACAGCGGGTAGAAGAATTGGTTGGTAAGATTTTAAAAAAGGATGGTGTAGTTAAGGGTGATGAATATCCCTTGATTTTGCGCCTGGACCGGGATGCGGTCAGAAAGAGAGGAGAGGTAGAAAGAATCCTTAAAGACTTTGGTGAAGGTAAGGCAAAGATTCTCGTCGGCACCCAACTTGTAACCAAGGGTTTTGACTTTCCCAATGTTACATTCGTTGGGATAGTTAATGCAGACACTATTCTCAATCTACCGGATTTCCGCAGTGGCGAGAAGACATTTCAAATATTGACCCAGGTCGCGGGCCGGTCAGGACGGGGCGGAAAACCGGGCCGGGTCCTGATCCAAACTTTCCATCCCGAACAATATTCAATTATCTTCAGCCAGTTGCAAAACTTCCCCCAATTTTATGCCCAGGAGATGAAAGTCCGCCGGGAATTGAACTTCCCCCCTTTTTGTAGACTCGCCCTGGTAAGACTATCAGGTAAGAACGAAAAGGATGTCTGGGATGAGGCAAGAAGGTTGTATGAAAATCTTAAGGTGATAAAAGATATAAGACTTTTTGGACCAAACCCGTCCTTTTACTACAAAATCAGAGAAAAATACCGAATATATATCTTGATTAAGGCACCATTAAAATTTGACCATCGCCGTTTGCGTTTCTTGAAAAATATCAAATTAAAATCGACAAAATTAGAGATTGATATTGACCCGGTTGAGGTATTTTGATAATTCAGACTGGGGCGTGGCGGATTATTCCCGTGCGAATGGAGTCTTCAGGGGGACGAAATCCCCTTGATATTGATATTCAGCCGGAGTATTCCTCACTTTTCCTTTGAAAGATGAAAGGGGAGGGGTAGATGTTAATTTGTGGTATAGGAATTTGAAAAATTCCTATCCAATATAATGAAATTTTTCATTATAGAAAAAATATGGACAAGATACATCAGGGATTTCCGATCGCCGAGGGAAGGTGCCAACTATAAGATGGAGCATCGCTGGGGGTTTCAGGGGTTCTCCCCTGATGTATCTTGTTGGAGTAGGGACTTTAGTCCCGTTTTCTTAAACAGATTGACATCTACATCAAAATATGTATAATTTTTGGGATTGAGGTATTTATGAATAATTTCAACAACCCCCAAAATCTGGCAGTGGGATTGGGGTATAGATTCAGATGATTTTTGTATACCAGGAAGTTAATTATGGAACCTGGAACTATTAAGAAACTTTTAAGATATTATTTCACAAATCCTAAATTTGAACGAGAGATCTCAAGGGCATTAAATGAGTTCTTTGGAGACGATGCTCCAATAGTTGGGGATGGAGAAATACAATTTCGGAGTGAAGAAGAGAATAGTCTTTTCAATGAGTGGTTTGTATACGATTTCAAATTGAGCAATGGTAAGACCCCACTTGAGGATTTTTATTATCGGAATCCGTATCATTTAAAGATAGACAGACTCCAAATCTACAAAGACCTTCAGGAAAATGTCTATAGTTATTTTAAGGTTATAAAGAAGATATTGGGCTCAGGGCTCGTCTTAGAAGATATCATAAATGGCAAAATTTATGAGGTTAAAGAGTATTCGCTTACATTTGAAGTCTTTGAAGGGCAGTCATTTCCTACCCGTGTCGGCAGGGTTGGAGATCACTATGAAATTGTTGGTGGCAATATATATGTAATGCCAATGAAACTCAGCCCGGAACTGGAACTCTTTTTTAAGAAATCGAGAAGAAATTGGAATCCCAAAAAGGTATGGGAGGAATATATAAAGACTAAAGGTCCAAGACCAAGTTTAGATGGGTATCCTACACTACCTGATGCTGAGGCGGATTTAAATTTTATATTAAAGAAATATGACTTGGATAAATTCGTCAGCACTGCATTAATAAAGGAGTGGATATACGATGAAATGGGAGATATAGATCAACTAATAGCACTTTTAATGAGTCTATTGGATCCCAAGCGGATTGATTATGAAAATACCCCAAAAGAAATTTTAGAAAAACTTAACAAGTTTCACAATCTCTGCCCTAAAAAGAGGTTTAATGGCAAAAGCCCATTTGATATGATGAAGGAGGCGCAAGAAAAGGGTCTACTTCCAGATTTTAAATTTGGGATTACAAAAATTTTATTTCCCGAAATACATAAAAAATATCACGATTTCCTTGAGAGCATCACTGAGCGTAATGATTACAGGGGCGGCCTAAAAAAGATAAACAAAATTTTCAAGTTTATGTTGGAAAAGAGAATATCTTACCCTGAACTCTATCGGTTATACGCAAACAAGGCAATCTGCCATCTGGCACTTGGCAACTTTGAAAAAGGCAAGTTTTTTCTTGAAATTGCCGTTAAATTAAATCCTTACTACAAATTCGCCCGAAGACAACTTGAAAAAGTAAAGGAGTCGGGATTTGTTTGGGAAGTCTATGTGGATGGTTACATTGAGAAAGATCCGGCATATCAATACTACCTATTTATTCTACCATTTAGGATAAATTTTGCCCACGAAGTGGATGAAGTTATTGTGTAGTAATCAATTCCATAATTATGGAATAATGGAATGAAAACCAACCCAAAAGAGGTTGAATGTCTACTCAAAATAAAAAGAGGATAAAATCTACAGATCCTAAAATAATCAAAAAGTCGGTAAAGCACCGCCACAGTATGGTCGCGGTCTTTAAAATACCATATGGGAGTTGAGGGGACGAATGTCGGAAATGTTATTAGGAATTTCTAACCCCGATCAAAATTGTGCTGACCTTTGTAAGATTATCTTTTATTTAAACCGGAATATTGACAAAGGTGACATTTTAAATAGAATGAGTGCAAGAATGAACCAGATAAATGGATAGGCAGTATTGATAAGAGATTATGGATAGTGAATTAAGAGAAAAGATAAATAGGATAGTCAAAGAAGAAAGTATTGAAACAGATGATAATGAATTGATACTCCCAAATTATCAAATTGGCTTTTCAATAGACGGAGACGGACTGATTGAAGTGGTTGGGGGTAAAGGTAGCTTCGCTTACCAGTTGAAGGAATTAGAAGAATTATATCTTTCCTCAGAAGAGGCTTCAGATATTGAGCCTGACTGGGAGGATGACCACTATCTTTCTTTGCTTTATGCAATAGAGAGTGCAATAAGACGAGCAGATGATTACACCCCAGGGCTTGCTGATTCTATGGTTATTACTGCATTAGAAAAGTTGGCAATAAAGCCGGAATTAAAAGAAGATAATCCAATTATAAAAGAGATAAATCAACAACTCAGGGCACAACTCAGTCTATGCAATTATTCGCGTTATGAAGTAAAAAGGGCAATCCGCAAGATTCTTGGTTCAGTAAAAAGACATAACAGGATTGATGGAATTAGAGGTTATCTGGATTTTATCAAGGAGTATGTGCCATGAATAATAAAATAGCAGAACCCACGCTTGAGGAGTGGCGTGCACTTTATAAAAACGCCATAGAATTCAAGGAGATGGCGCCCTGGAAATGGATGAGCGATGTTGATATATTTGACGTCCAGAATCCAGTAGATGGTGAGATTGGATATTGTTGTATCCTCGGTAATGCCGGAGAATTTTTTGGTCTGGCAGTATATCTTGGAACTGAGGGTTTGATGGGCTATTTGAAGATTATGAATGATGAAATAAGTATAGAAAAGGACCCGTTTGAGTTGCTACTTTCCAAGAAGTGTTTGCTTGTATCATTTGAGAATAAAGGGTCATTGACTAAGAGTGATATAAATATGATAAAAGAGTTGGAATTAAAATTTCAGGGCAGATATGCCTGGCCTCAATTCAGGTATTATGGACCAGGTTATTATCCCTGGTATCTTAATTGTGAACAAGTGATATTTCTTACACAATGCCTTGAGCAAGCAAAGATTGTAGCAGGAATGTTTAAAAATAATCCCGCCTTATTAAATCCACCCAATGAAAATCTTTATTTTGTTAGAATCCCCAAGAAAGAAAATGGGAATATCATCTGGGAAGATAAATGGTTAGAACCTGTGCCCTTTACAAAGATTGTTCATTTGACAAAAGAATTGAACTGCAACCAAATCAATACGATTTTGCAGATTGCCGAAAAGACGCGAATAGTCTGGGAGATAGATACATTCTATATGCAAGAACCAGTGAAAGAAAAAGATGAAAAGCCATTCTATCCAATAGTTTCGCTGTGTGTTGACCGCGGTTCAGATTTTGTTTTTGGTGTTGACCTTGCTTCAGGAAGGAAATACGAGGATAAATTTGTAGAGTTTTTCTTAAAGGTTCTGGAACAGCACAGGATTATTCCTGGTGAAGTATGCGTAAAGAAAGAAGAACTGTTTACATTGCTCAAACCACTTGCCGATATATTCGGCTTTGAGATAAAAATGGTTAATAGACTGAATGCAATAGATAAGGCGAAGAGAAATTTTCAGCGCTTTATGCAGAGATACTAAAAATTCCTAAGTCCTTTCCACTTTTTTCTTACTGCATATTGGGGGGAACCCCAGCATAGAGCAAAACGGATTCAAAAGGCAACATTTTTCTGACAGGCAAAAAAGTGTATACTTTTGGAGTAGGGAATTTATTCCTGTAAAGGTTATGCGACCAAGTTGCTACTCCAAAAAGGAGTATTGGAGTTAAACCAATGGGTTTTTATTTAACAAGCTCTGGGAAAAACTTACCAACAAAACGGATAATAAATCCTCCCTTTAATCCCCCTTGACTCCCATTTCCAGATACATATAATTAACAAAATTGTTAATTATCTATGCTTACAAATCTTGAATGGCTTATAGAAAGGCTTGCCCAGAAGTTGTATTTTACGACTTCTGACCTTGCTGAGATTTTAAAGATAAAACAGGAATCAGCGAGGGTATTTGCAGCACGATATACAAAAAGTAGCCTTTTTATTCGCATTAAAAGAGACTTTTATGTACTTAACCAGAGGTGGCGAAGATATTCAGAAGAAGAATATCTGAAGGTTGCCAACCTATTACAGGTTCCTTCGTATATCTCATTTATGACCGCACTCGGCATTTACGGAATTACGACTCAGGTTCAAAGGGGGTTTTATGAAAGTGCGGCGCAGAAGCGTTCAATGAGCTATGATGTTAAAGGCGTAATGTTCAAATACTACCGGCTAAAAAAAGAACTTTATTTTGACTTTGTCAGACAGAATGATATATTCATAAGCACGAAAGAGAAGGCTTTTATTGACGCTATATATCTCTATTCTTTTGGTAAGTATCGTATAGATTTAGACTCAGTTGATTTAGGTAAATTAGATACGAAGAGAATAAAAATAATTTATGTGCCATTCCCCGATAAAACAAAAAAGATAATAA
>CBFGJQ010000234.1:0-2672 GCA_965649095.1 Caldifarciminota bacterium
CTTTTGCTGGCGCTCCAGAAAAATTTGGACCGAATGAATGGCATCTTTGTACCATTCAAGTTGCTCAATCAGTTCAAGACTCAGACCAAGATGGTATGACTGATGATAAAGACGATTGTCCCCAAGAGCCAGAAACTTTTAACAATTATCAAGATGACGATGGTTGCCCCGATAGTTTACCCATTAGGGGTCTTCCTGACCTTTTTATTGAAAGGCTTATTTGCAACCTTCAAAATAACAGAATAGGTTATGTAGTGAAAAATGGGGGAAATGAAACTGCTCCATCCGGTCATAAGACCGCTTTAATTAAAAGAGGAGAAAAAATAGACGAGGATTTAGTAAATGTTAATTTGCGACCCGGAGAAACTCGCGAAGGTTATTTCCAAAATTATAGGTTGACTGAAAGCGTAGTAGTAAATATTTGTGCCGATTATTTTGGAAATGTTGAAGAATCTTCAGAAGATAACAATTGTTTGCGGAGCGAATGCGTAGTGCCAAGAGAAGAGGAAAGACCTCCGACACCACCAAAGCCAGATTTAATGGTCTATCCATACAGACCTTTTAGTTATAATCCAGATCGGCAATATTTTTATTTTACTGTTTCGAATTCAGGCCGGGCAGATGCTTCAGCCAGCCAAGCCGCCTTGTATATAGATGGAGCAAAAGTGGCTGAAAAAAGGATAGAACCTTTGAGGGCGGGAGAAAATAGGGAAGAAACTATCAATTATGATTTTTCCAATTGTATAATGTGCCGAGAATATCGGATAGAAGTTCGGCTTGATATCAGAAATGAAATTGAAGAGGAATCTGAACTAAACAATAGTCAAACCAAAAGCATTACTTGTTCCCATTTATTTTTAGCAGATTTTGATTTGGCAGTAGAAAATGTGAGCGTGGGGAGAGAGAGAACATTAGAAGGAGAGAGAATATATTACACTGTTTCTAATAGAGGGAGAGGAACTTCTCCTGAAACCACCGCTCTTTTAATTATTGATGGCCAAAGAGTTGATTCTCAGAATATTCCTTCTTTATCAGGAGGCGGATTTCAAAGATTTAGTTTTGGTCGTTATACTTGTTCTGAAGAAGGCGACAGAATCGAGGTTCGTTTAGAACCGACATCAAAGAGAGTGAGAGATTGTCAAAGTGGGATAGAAATGGGTTTGGGTGAAACAAATTATGATAACAACAGAGGAGAAATTACTTTTGAGTGTCAGTATCCAGACTTAAATTTAGAGTGCACTGATTATTTCCCCACTTGCACCATTACCAATATCGGTAGAACAAGTTCTCCCGCTAGCGTCGCTAAGGTTTGGTGTTATAAAAATAGAAGTCTGTACCTTCTCTCTTCTTATAATGTTCAAAGCCTATCTCCCGGTGACTCCATAAATTTTTCTTATCAAGATGCATTTGAGAAAGCATTAGCAGAAGATTGTAATCGTGAGTCCTCTGGATTGATTCGTTTTGAGATTAAGGCAGATGGAAATGATGCAATTAGAGAACTTAATGAAATGAATAATTTTGAGTCAAGATATCTCTCCACTTTAGAAGGAGGTATAGCTGATCTTGCTATTGAGAGAATTTGGATGGAGGGGAGAACGAGGTTTTGTTATGAAATAAAAAATAAAGGGGCAATGAGCGTTAAAGATTACTGTTATGAAACTGACCAGGGAAAAACACGAACTAGTATTTCCATTCAGGGAACCTGTAATGGTGCGTCGCTTTTCCAAGAAGAAGGAAATTTGAGGGGTGGAGAAAGCAGGACAGTTTGTCTTAATCTTCCAACTACATTTAGCAATTGGTGTTGGGCAAAAACTCTTAATATTACGGTTAGGGCGGATGACCAAAGGAAATGTCCTCCCTTTTCGCCCCTTGAAAATAATGTTGCCACCAGTACTTTTATTAATTCTTGTGCTAACGGAGTCAGAGATGAAGGAGAAGAAGGCATTGATTGTGGCGGAGTATGTCCAGCAAGATGTCGTGATTGCTTTGCCGATGCTGAACAGGGTAGAGCTGAAGATGCCGGTTATTTTAAATTAGATTCGCAAGTAGTAAGAGATTTGGGTCAACAGGCTTTAGAGGAATATGCTAATTGTCTTAAAGATGCGACATGTCGTTTAACCTTATCAACATTTGATTCTTCGTTAGACTTCTCAAAGATTACGGTTGAGGATTTAGCAGCGAATACCGATTATATTATGGAGGCGGTTGCTTATTTTGTTGATAAAAATACTGAATATGTGAGAGACGCACACCGTTGCGACAAATGGTGCGGGGAGAACGGCAATGTAATTAATGCGGAAGAGATGGCTTGGACAAGATGGAAAAGAGGATGTGCCAAGAGATTTTGCGGCGACTGTGAAGATCATGCTATCTTTAGGGAGGCATTAATGAGGGTTTTGGGGGTGAGTTGGCGATGTGCTTTTGTTGCTGACTATTATAACGATTATTGGAATAGTGATGGTCATGCCTTTAATCTTGTCTTTTATAGAAACAAATGGCGAATTATGGATTATGGTCCCCTCGGTAGTTATTTTGAAAGATACTGGTACGCTCACACCCCTATGAATGTTTGGAATGATCATGTTGGGGAGTATAATTGTCCCGGTGTAGTCTCAGACCCCGCTTGTTGGTTTTGTTGTCCGACTGATCCTTATAGATATACCCAAAATTAC
>CBFGJQ010000235.1:0-2666 GCA_965649095.1 Caldifarciminota bacterium
TAGCAAAATTCAAATGTCTACGCCCCAAAAATTCATTGGTTATCAAAAATGTATATTATAAAACTGGGGGATGGCAAGGTGAAATGGACCATTGACAATTGACATTTAATTTATATAATAATAACAATGACCCTTAATGAAGCAAAAAGGGAGATTGAGAAACTTAGGAGAGAGATAAACTACCATAATTATCTCTATTATGTCTTGAATCAGCCGATCATCAGCGATTATGAATATGACCAGTTATACAAAAGGCTTGTAGAACTTGAGAGTAAGTTTCCTGAACTGATTACCCCGGATTCACCAACCCAGAGGGTTGGGGGTGAGCCCTTAAAAGAATTTAAGACGGTTGAACATAAGATCAAGATGCTCAGCCTTGATAATACATATTCCGAGGAGGAACTGAGGGAATTTGACCGACGGGTGAGGAAGGGATTGGGGAGGACAGTAAAGTATGAGGTGACATTGAAGGTTGATGGGGTGGCGGTAACCCTCCATTATAAAGAAGGTAGGTTTGTTCTCGGGGCAACAAGGGGAGATGGGATACACGGTGATGATATCACACAAAATATAAAGACGATAAAGTCAGTTCCCCTGCAACTTTTGACCGATGATAAGGAATTGATGAATATTGAGGTGCGGGGTGAGGTCTATCTGCCACGCAAAAGTTTTGAGAAGATAAATCAGGAGCGGGAGAAGACGGGTGAGCCAATCTTTGCCAATCCCCGCAATGCGGCAGCCGGGACATTGAAACTGCTTGATTCAAGGGAAGTTGCCCGGAGGAATCTTGACCTATTTATTCACACCATTCCCAGACAACCCGGTCCCCACCACACCTCCCATTATGAGACATTGAAGAGACTTGGCGATTCCGGCTTTAAAGTCATCCCCCACATTAGACTCTGTGATGATATTGAGGCGGTCGTTGATTATATGAAGGAGTGGGAAGGTAAAAGGGATAACCTTGAGTATGATGTTGATGGGCTGGTCATAAAGGTGGATAATTTTGCTGACCGCGAATTGCTCGGGTATACAATCAAAAGCCCACGCTGGGCAATTGCCTATAAATATCCAGCAAGACAGGCGATTACAAGATTGAATGATATCCAGTTGCAGGTGGGAAGAACAGGCAGGGTGACACCGGTGGCGGTTTTGGAACCGGTGCCCCTTTCCGGCACCACCATCGCAAGGGCAACTCTCCACAATGAAGACGAAATCAAGAGAAAGGATATAAGGATTGGCGATTATGTCATTATAGAAAAGGGTGGGGAGGTAATCCCTAAGGTTGTTGGCGTTGTCAAACAAAAGAGAACCGGGAAGGAGAAGGTCTTTAAATTCCCCCAGAACTGTCCGGTTTGTGGTGAGCGAATCTACAGGCTGGAAGGAGAGGCGGACTGGCGCTGTGTCAATTCCTCCTGTCCTGCCCAGATAAAGGCATCAATAATCCATTTTGCATCCAGGCAGGCAATGGATATAGAAGGGCTGGGATATGTCCTTGTGAATAAACTTGTTGACCTTGGTCTGGTAAAGGGTTTTGACGACCTCTATAAACTTGATGTAAAGACAATCGCCGACTTAGAGAGGATGGGGGAGAAGTCGGCACAGAATTTAATAAATGGTATACAAAAGAGTAAGGAAAGGGATTTTGTAAATGTCCTTTACGCATTGGGCATTCCCAATGTCGGGATAAATGCATCAAATCTGCTGGTGGCGGAATTCAGAAATATTGATAACTTAATGAATGCAAAACTTGAGGATTTGATAAAAATTCAAGGTATTGGTGAGGTTGTTGCCCAGGCGATAATCAATTATTTTAAGAGTAGCAAAAACCGCAAGTTGATTGAGAATTTGAAAAAGGCAGGTTTGAAGTTTGAGACAAAGATGGCAGTTACCGAGGGACCACTCAAGGGTAAGACCTTTGTCTTTACCGGTGAACTCCGTTCTATGACCAGAGAAGAGGCACAGGCGCTGGTTCGCAAACTTGGTGGCCATCCCTCTTCTTCAGTGTCAAAGAAGACGGACTATGTTGTTGTTGGCACTGAGCCGGGTTCAAAATATGAAAAGGCAAAGAAATTGGGTGTAAAGATAATAACAGAAGAAGAATTTTTGAAAATTATAAAAAAGGGAGAATAATTGGAAGATAAAAAATTTGAAAATTACATAGAAAAGATTGTTCGTGAGGAATTGCACAAACTTTACGAAAGGGATGAGACACTCTGCCACTGTGATAACTGTTATCAGGATATTATGACCCTTACTTTAAATAACCTTCCCGCAATGTATGTGGCAACTGATGTTGGACACATTATGACAATGTTTAACTTGAGCAGAGACCAACTCCAGGCCCAGGTCCTGGTTGAACTGCTCAAGGCAATTGAGAGGGTTAAGAGAAATCCAAGGCACTAAACAGTCCTATCAGACTAAAGCCAAAAGTTAGACACTTATGATTTCTATAACTTATCATAAAACCCCAACCCTCACCCCTCCCTCTCCCTTAAAAAGGGAGAGGGGATATAGGTGAGGGTTTTTTTGGAACTATTCAAATTCCTTTTGAGGGAGGTTTTTGCCTTGAGAAGAGATTTGCGGTATAACGGGGGTTTTCAGGGGGTCTCCCCCTGAATATCTTGAGGTAATAGGAATTTCAAAAATTCGTAAAAGGTAAGTTT
>CBFGJQ010000236.1:0-2656 GCA_965649095.1 Caldifarciminota bacterium
ATCAAAAGTAAGGCACTTGTAAGGCAATTTAAGACAACTTCCCGCCTTCTCTTGCCTTTTTGCCCTTAACTTCTTGGCCATTTAGCCCTCTTGAACCCTTTCCGCCATTTTTAGCCCTTCAAGTTTTGTCACCGATCACATTTTTGTTATCCGTTTGAATCTTGAGGTAATAGGAATTTTTGAAATTCCTATTACCTGAACAGGCATCATAACCTCCTTTTACCTTCATTTCGCACAATTATATAGATTTCATAATCTTTGTCAAGGGGGGAAGATGCATTTTTATCGTGTTCAGTGGCGTTTTGCGAAAAAGTTATGGAATTTCAAGAGTTTTTATATGGATAGAAAATAATTGATGCCTTGGTATGAGATTTTAAATAAAAACTAATGAAATTTCAGGAGTTTTTAATTTGAGCAGGGAAGATGAAGGTAGGTATCGGAATCTTGCATTTACCCCCTTGACAGGATTTTAAATATGAATATATTTCGGGAATGGATAGGCTATTTTTTTATTTTTTAAAAAACCTTCCGGAATTTCGGAAGGTTTTTATGTTGTAAGGGTGAAAGGAGGTTAATATGAAACCCTTAACATTAAAAGAAGAGGTTATCGGGTTGGCAAAGGAGATATATGCCATCCTGGGTGCTGGTTATGACGAGGCGATTTATCATCGGGCATTTGAGGTTGAATTGAGGCTTAAAGGAATAAATTATGAGAGTGAAAAGCCGGTTGAGGTTAAGTATAAAGACCATAATGTTGGGGTCCTTTCTGCTGACATTTATGCCTGGCGCGGGAATGAAAAGGTGCTTATTGAGCTCAAGGCAGGTAGTGGTCCATTTATGCCCAAATACACGAAGGCACCAGGTTCTATAAAAGAGGTTGCTCAGGTGAGTAACTATTATAAACTGCTGGAATTGCCTGAAGATACGAGTGTTCTATTGATAAATTTTCCATTCCCCGCCACTAAGGAAGCCGAGATAATTGAGGTCAGAGGATAAAGAAAGGGGTAAATAGGGGTGAAGAAGGGCATAAAAGGGAAAAAAGAGATGAGGAACCAGAATATGCATTTTCTTGTTAATTTCTTGTCTTGAAAGGGGTATTTATAAATAGGGATAAAAAAATGGTAAAAATTGGGTAAGAAGGTCAACGAAGAATAAAAAGGGGGTCATTATGAAGCGAGAAGACTTAAATAAAAAATATATGGAAGTTGCCTACAGGCTCTATCAACTCCTGGAGGCAAAGAAAGAGGTGAGTCGCAAGTATCCTTTGGAACTTGATGATTATCATCGCCGGGATGATACAAGGGGGCGGATAGATAGGATAGACAAGGCTATAAAATCTGCCAAAGAAAGGCTATCGCGCCTAGCCAGGCAGGCATTAAAAGATGAAATTGATATTCCATTGGAGACGATAGTTAAAAGGCATAATCTAAGTTGGGAAGAGCGTCTTATCTTATTGAGCCTGTATTTTAAGGAACTTGAAAAGGATAGGTTTGAGATGACAGGACGTGAGTTATTGACATACCTTGGCTATCAACCAATCCAGTTTATTGAAAAGAGCAGGGTCCTGGAAGGTCTATTAGAGAAAGGGCTTATTGAAGGTATTTTCCCCCAAGGGGACGGACTCATCATTGATGCTGAGATTACCCTCTCTTTTAACACCTTTAATCAGATTGCCGGAAAAGAGTTATATGAAGAGGATAGTAAAGCCCTCCAGATGCACAGGGGATTTAGTAGGTTTGCTCCTAAGGAACATAGATATGAGAGGGGAAAGAGAAAGGGGTTATTGGATATCTCCGAGCCTACGCTTACCTTTGGGCATCTTGTCCTTGAATCTGAGAAGTTAAAGGCGATTGAACGTGCTATCTTCCAGGCAAAAAATCTAAAACAGATATTTGAAGAATGGGGGATGGAGGAAACAATAAAATATGGCAAAGGGATGGTTATGCTCTTTTACGGTCCACCGGGCACAGGTAAGACCGCAACATCTGAGGCGATTGCCCATAGATTGGGTAAGAGAATTGGAATAGTAAATTATGAGAATATACTCGGCTGCTGGGTAGGTGAGTCAGAGAAGAATCTTGTGCAGGTATTTGAAGAGGCAAAGAAAGAGGATTGTGTTCTGGTATTTGACGAAGCGGATGCGTTATTTGCTACAAGATTTTACGAAGCGCATAGCACAGACCGGATGCATAATTTTATGACCAATATTTTGATGAAGGAAATTGAACGATTTGACGGTGTAGTAGTTATGACTACAAATCGTGAAATTGCAATTGATGAGGCATTTGACCGCAGGATAATTCTGAAACTTAAATTTGATATTCCCGGACCGGAAGAGAGGGCAGGGATATGGCGGAAGTTGATTCCAGAAAAGGTCCCCCTTTCAGAGGATGTTGACTTTGAAAGATTGGGGCGGTATTATGAATTGACCGGTGGTGAGATTAAGAATGCGATCTTGAATGCGGTGATGGAGTGTGCATATCGGGGTGATAAGTGTCTGACTATGGAATTGCTTGAGATGTTTGCGTCAAAAGAGACAGAGAAATTAAAGGGCAGAAATAGTAAATCCCTGGGGTTTGGAATAAGGTAATCAATGGAAGGTGCGGGCGGGGCTTTGCCCCGCCCGCAAAAAATTAATTCTTTGAAAATATATGCT
>CBFGJQ010000237.1:0-2648 GCA_965649095.1 Caldifarciminota bacterium
ATATTCAGGAAAGGCGATGTGAAGAAGGCTTCTGCTCCAAGAATAGTTTTGCTGTATAACGGAGGTTTTCAGGGGGTATCCCCCCTGAATATCTTGGGATCTATTGGATGCCTTTCAAGTTTTTCACCACACTTTCTGGTCATGAGCCATATTGGGTTGGTGTTGAGCCTTTGTATTAAGTTGGTGCCGGCTTTCGCCTGGATAAAGGCTTTTATCTTAATAAAACAATCTTTTCGGTAGCCCTTGAAGACCCTATCCGATGGATGACATAATATACACCTGAAGGCATCTGCCGATTATATTCATCTCTGGCATCCCAGATGAATTCATAAAAACCGGTTGACTTTTCACCTCTAAATAGGGTTTTCACTCTCTGACCGAGCACATTGTAGATTTCCAGACTATGATTGCCACATTTACTACTCTGAACTTTAATCTTTACTGAATTGCGAAACGGATTGGGAGAAATTGAAAGAAAATGTTTGTTTATGACGATATTAGCGGCTTCTTTTTCCGTAATACACAGCTTGTGTCTAATTAGTTTAAAACAACTTGCGGTTCCTGTTCCAATATGATAGCCCGGCCCAAAGGGGACTACCCAATATACTGTATCTGTATCACCACCCATTGTATAGAACCAGCAGGAATCCGGTTTGAGTGCCATAAACTGACTGCCACTAATCCTGGGCAATGGATGTTCGGGCAATGCGAGATATTGTCTTGAGCCAGGGTCATATTCCCAGACTTTATTTAATTTCTCCGCCTGCCGGGGGTAATGGCCAGAGGCTCCGCCCACGATATATATCTTACCGTTAAAAACATTGGCACTGCTCAGACAAACCGGATAGGGAAGGGTATCATAAAAATTCCAGATAATTGAATCAGGCTGGCTTACCTGAATATTTCCGGCAATTATTGAATCAAAAAGGAAAAAGCCCATAACATCATATAATCCACCCACAAGATAGATTGTATTATTTAAGATACAAGCAGGACCACTCAAGTATTGTGAATGGAAATTAGAACATTCATAAAATGTATCAAGTATGGGAATATAAAAGTAGACATAACCGCTATGTAATCCACCGATACAATAGATTAGGGAATCATTCCAGACGGCCCTTGTCGCTGAGGCAGTAAATGGGATGGGGAAGGTATCCCCTTCATACCAGGTATCATTCTCAATATCATAAATCTGGGTTTTATTCACGCTCGCATAAGTTGAATCATAACCCCCGATAATATAAATTTTACGATTACAGTATGCCCCATAGATAAAGTTTACAGGATAAGGCATCGGGCTTTTTATAGCCCAGGTATCTGAAAGGGGGTCATACTCCCAGCAGTTATTTTGAACTGGATTTGGTAGAGTTAATAGCGGATTGTAATAAGGGGAACCACCAATCACATAGATCTTGCCATTGAATGGTGAATAGACTGTGGCATGTGCCATCCTCGGTTCTGGCATTGAGGTGCTGCGCCGCCATTCATAAATTCTCACTTCTATCTCTTTAAAGAGTGTATCATTATGAGGATCTAAGTCACTAACCAGATTTGTAATTGCGCAAATACGATAAATTCCAGGAAGGTGATAAGGTAACCAGGGAGGAAAAACAGCCGTAATTGTGTCCCGTGAAGATAGATTTGATATGTTGACTGTCTCATCGTAGATAATAGAAGAATTTTGGTTAATAATAAGTCGCACTGGAAATGATTCAGCATCTGCACCACTATTCATTACTAAAACTCTCGGCACAATTATTGTATCGGTATAGGTAATTGAATCCGGCTCAATAATCTTCAATGGTCGCACATCGTGTTCCAGGAGATTACCAAGACAAAGATATGCACGAATTATATGGTCACCAGCATAATAATCCTTAAGTTTCCATATTCCATCTTCCCTTACCCATTTATATTGTGGATAGTTGGTAATGCTATCTATTGCCACCGCCTCAATGCCCTTCCCAGGAATATTTCTTACTCCTACCCAGAAGTTGCCATAATTTATTACCAGACTATCCGGCGGGACTCCATAGACCCAGGAAGGTGGTATTGTATCGCCTTTTATAACCTCACACCAGACTGGTGGCTCATCAGGAATACCATCGTGAGTTCTATCAGACCAGATGCCAATTTCAATCGGGTCTGGTATGGAATCAGGCCAATGCCAGTAGGGGTCCCCCTTAGATAGACAATATAGCGCAACATATTTTATCAAACAGGGATAGTATGGAGGCACAAATTCTGTAGCGATAACATCATCTTCAGAGTGGAGATAATAACCATTTTTTACGATACCGTCATCCCAAAACACCGAATCGCTGACCAACCCCGGTGCCTTTAGCCTCTTGTATAATGTATCGTCATGATTAACAGTATCACCAGGCAATTGAGTGTATAAAATTGCCGTATAATCAAAAAATTCAGCAGGTATCCATGGTGCAAATAGCACATCTGCTCTGGCATTTCCGGGGAGATTACTAATATATCGCACATCAGAAAAGATTTCAACACCCATAGAATCAATCTTGCAAACAGCCGGAAAAGAAACAATTGCCTGACCCCGATTCTTTACTCTTAATTTGAGATAAACTGGCATATTGGGAGCTAATAAATCACCATCGGTCGGTGCCAGAAGTTCAACT
>CBFGJQ010000238.1:0-2640 GCA_965649095.1 Caldifarciminota bacterium
TGTCAATCTGAGGAAAGAATTGAAAATCAGCCATTAGAATATATTATACAATGCAATTTGATTGTCAACTCCCTAAAAGTGCAGAGTTTCAAGACAGGATGCTCGTCCACAAGAATACTCAGGGTTGAAAAGTAAAAGACTTATTAATAACTTATAACATTTGATCATTTTAAAATTTTAAAATTCCTATATTTGGGAAAAGATTTTATTCTCTGATTTCTTCGCTTTCGGCGTGAAAATTTAAAATGGAACATAATCTTTTCACTTTGCCACCTTGACAATTGCCAAATCATCAGAGTGAGATTGCTGAAAAATTATGAAACAGCGCTCGGTGTCATGATGAATTTATTTCAACATCAGAACAGCGTCTGTAAAATCAGTGCTTTTTGAGACCCCGAAACGAGTTCAGGGTGAAAGAGAAGCAGCATATGCAGAAATTTATTTATACATTTGGTCATTAGGCAATTGCCCAATGACCATACGACCCCAATATCTTTATTTCAGGAGCTCATTTAGAGCCCCAAAAGTTACCTGATTAGTATTATCTTTCTGCTCAAATGAATATCAGCCCCATCAAGAAGAATGAAGTAGATACCACCAGGAACCACCTTCCTGTTTTCATCAGTGCCATCCCAGATAATCTTGGTAAATGGAGAATTTGCCAGATGGTTAAATTGCCTTATCAACCGTCCTGAGGCATCGTAGATTTTCACTGATAGTGGATTGCCGATAGCAGATAGGTGTTTTTCTGATGCGGCTAAGTTGATAACCAATTTCTCTTTAAACGAATTGGGTCCCGCAGTTGCAAAACTGCCCGAGATTCTCTCAAAGACCACATCAATTTTGCCATCCTTATAGAATGTGGGTGGCACCCGGAAGTTAAATTTTCTTACCAACTTTAACATTTTTACTTTAGTTTTACAACCTTCCCTTTCCATAGTATCTTTCTATCGGATGTTTCTAAATGGATAAAATAGACACCACTTGCAACCCTTTGCCCCGAATTGTCATCACCAAACCAGACAAGAGTATTCGGTAGAGAGTAATTAGTAGTCGGGGAAAAAGACTTTATCAGACAACCGTAGGTATCAAATATCTTTATAGTGGCTATTCCTTCTGATGCATAGTCCTCACTGCTTAGTGCATACCGAATCACGCAGTGATTCTGGAATGGATTTGGATAGACTATCAACTCTTGTGGTTGCAAGTTTTCAAATTTGTTTGCCTCGGCAATAAACCCAGATTCGTTGTATTTTAAAGTTAAGTAATCATAGTTATTCCCATTATCATAATAGCCCGTGACATAAATATTGCCCATTAAATCAACTGCGACACCATAACCAAATTCATCCGGGTCATTAAGACCAAATTGATAGTCAACTATCCAGAGCGAATCGCCTTCAGGAGAAAACTTATAGGTTTGAAAATTATAACTCCAATATAAGTCTCTTTTACTTTCACCAGTGACAAAAATATTATTGGCAGTATCAACTGTTATATCTCTTGGTCTGAAAAAATAAATGTACCAGCCTTGATCAAATCTTAATGTCCAGATTGTATCCCCGGATGATGCATATTTGATAAGCCGAATATCTTGCGGTGCTCCAAACAAACTAACGCAAGCCATTATAATATTACTATCATTATCAGCAACTACACCATAGGCATAAGTCGGAGTGCCAGGCGCAGGATATATGAATCTTCTTGTCCAGATAGTATCGCCATTCTCGCTATATTTTATTGTAAACGCCAAAAAAAGCGCAGTTAGTGTATCACAGGAAGAACCGGTGACAATAATATTATTATTAGGGTCGATACTTACATCCATACCAATATCATTAACACCCCTGTCAAACCTCCTGCACCATATTGTATCACCAAATGGTGAATATTTGATTGTAAGATAATCGTAGTCATTGCCATTAAAGCCATAACCGGTAATTATAATATTCTGAAAGGCATCAACAGCTACTCCCGTGCTAAAGTTGTCCAGCCCGGTTTGATACCTCCTTGCCCAGATTAAATTCCCTGAACTATCATACTTCAAAAGCAAATAGTCGTGGACAGAATCAACACAACTTGAACCAGCAATAACGATATTCCCCACACTATCTATGGCCACATCCTTAGCAACATCGCTTGCACCCGTGTCAAAGCGCCTTGTCCATAGAGTGTCGCCTAAAGGGTTATACTTTATTGTAAAACAATCGAAATTTGTGCCATTATAAGATGCGCCCGTAACAATAATATCACCATTGGCATCGGTTGCCACTGCCTGGGCATAGTCATTAAATCCACTATCATATTCTCTTACCCAGATAAGTGAAGGCTGAGAAAAACTAAGGCTACAGGAAAATAGCAAGACTAAAATTTTGTTTCTCATTTCAATAAAATTATCTTTTTGGTTATTGCCCATTCATCAGTTTCTAATCTTAAAAAATAGATGCCTGATGCGAGATAAGGATAATTAAAACTTTTGGTGTAATTGCCAGGGGCTTCATAAGTCGTAATCTTTTTAACCATCCGACCACAGACATCAAAGAGTGATATTTTTATTGTAGAGTTTTTCTGTAATGTATAAGAAAATTCAATTTCTCTGCCAATCGTTTTAACCCTTAACTTTTCTTTTGAAATCATAAA
>CBFGJQ010000239.1:0-2612 GCA_965649095.1 Caldifarciminota bacterium
CTTTCCCTTCTTGAGCCATTTTGAGCCCTTTTACCCTTATATTTGGATAATACGAGGAGGCAAAATGAAGAATCTCAAAAAAATATCAATTATTATAATCCTCGCCTGGATTGGAATAGGCAATTCCCTTGTATTAAAGACAGGCAAGGAAGTCTCCATCAAGGCAGATGAGGTCATTGACGATGACCTGGTTGCATTGGCACGAGCAATCAGGATAGAAGGGAGGGTCAATGGCGATTTATATGCCTTTGCCCAAAAGGTTAAAATAGAAAATATTGTTAATGGCTCAATCTATACCGGTGGTGCTGATATAGAGATAAATACCAGGGGATGCGGTAGCATCCTTGCCTTCTGTGGTTCTCTGAAGACAGATAGTAAGATAGAGAATAATCTACTCTTCTTCGGTGGCGAACTTCAGGCAAAAAAGGGAAATATGGTTAATAAAGACCTCATCGCGTTTGGTGGGAAGATCAATGTTGATGGTGAGGTAGCAGATGAGGTCAAGGGTGGAATGGGCAGATTCAATCTAAAGGGAAAAATTGGCAGGGCAGATATTCAGGCAGATGATGTGGAGATAGATTCTGGTGCCACTGTGCTGGGCGATATCTTAATCAAAAGCGAAAAGGAACCGATTATCCACTCAAATGCAATAATCTTCGGCAAGGTTGAATTCAAAAAGATAGAAAAAGGGGCTCCAAAGAGAAAGAGAGGCTGGGGTATTATCGGCTTTATCAAGACAGCCTTCTTCATCAGCAAAATCATAATCGGTGTTATCCTCATTGCAATCTTTAAGCCATTCTTTAGAAAGGGAAATGAGATACTCAATAATTCAACCTTTAGGTGCCTCGGCTTTGGATTTCTGACCATCATTGTTATTCCGGTTCTTATAGTAATAACCCTTCTCACCATCGTGGGAATTCCCATATCAATATTTGGGCTCTTCCTATTCTTGACCCTTATCTACATCTCCTCCCTCCTCTTTGCGACAGGGCTTGGTGAGTGGTTAATAAGATTGATAAAAAGAGACCTCACCGTTTCACCCTTTATCTCGCTAATCCTTGGTCTGGTCATAATCACCCTTTTTGGTATGATTCCCTATTTAGGGTTTTTTATCCGCCTTCTTGTCCTCTTCTTCGGCACCGGTATATTTGTCCTCTTGTTCCATAGATTGTGGAAGGATTCTTTAAGAGCAATGGAGGGACAATGAATGGATTGATAATCACCACTATATTTTTTATACTCAAAACCGCAGGGGGTTCAGATTACACTATTGAGCCCTCTGCTCATACATTTGCCGGCGATTTTTATCTTAAATCCGGGGATACCTTAAGGGAAGATGTCTCGGTGAGTGGTGGTAATGCAACCATTGATGGCGTGATTGATGGCGACCTTGCAGTTATGGGCGGTTCAGTAATAATCAATGGCACGATTGATGGTGATGTGGCAGTATTTGGTGGAGAGATTGAAAATAATGGAAAGATAACCGGTGATGCTGCGGTTGCCGGTGGTTCGGTGAAGAATAAGGGCAGAATTGAGGGAGATATTGCCGTTGCCGGGGGAACAGTTGAACTTGACTCCGGCTCTGTAGTAGACGGTGATATTGCAATCGTAGGCGGGAGTGTTGAACGTTCTGATTATGCAGTGGTCAATGGTGAAATCACTGCCCTTGACATTGGTCGCCTTCATAAGATAATGCCAAGGATTGCGCCACTGTTAAAATTGCGTGATAAATCCACACCCTTAAAAAGGGCATTTGCTGGATTTGCATCAGTGGGCTTCATTCTGGTCTTTTATATTCTGAATCTCCTTGCCCTTCTAATCTTTCCTCGCGCTATTGATGCCATTGTAAATAAAATAGAGAGGAACATCTGGGCTACAGTCGCAATCGGCATCGGTATAGAGATTCTCATTATCCCATTAATCATTCTGTTTGTCATCTCCATCATCGGCATTCCCATAATACCTGCCTTTCTCCTTGCGATATTCATTGCTATAATCTTTGGCAACTCCGCCTTCTCTTTAGTCCTTGGGGGTAGGATTGTCAGGGGATTAAACTGGCAGGTCAAAGATAGAATCGGCATATTCACCATCGGCTATCTTACATTGAATCTTGTATTCATAATAGGCATAATTCTCAAGGGCACCGGCTTCTGGGGAGTCTTAAGCTGGATTTTAGGTCTTATAATAATCTATGTCGCCTTAACAATTGGAATGGGCGGTGTTCTGTATGCATTGATAAAGGGGAGAAAGACGGATTAACCACAGGGGTGAAGCCCTGAATCTCTTATTAAAAACGCGACCAAAGTTACTACTCCCAAAACGTAAGGGGTAAGTTTTTTTCCAAGAATAGGGTAGCGAAACTTGTTTTACATCAAAATAAAAAAGGCAGACCAAGGTCTGCTACTCTCAAAAATTGGGAAAAACTATTACGATAATTATTCTCATTGAGTAAAAAAAGTAAAAAGAATCTGTAGCGCCCAACTTCAGTTGGACGAAGAATTTATCCCCGCTAAAAATGCTACGTTGACTTTTTTATAAAAAGGAATAGAATCTGTCTATGAGAACCAACCATTGTCTGGGAGTAAGGGGGTTATCCCTTTACATAATCCCGG
>CBFGJQ010000240.1:0-2603 GCA_965649095.1 Caldifarciminota bacterium
TTTTTACAGGCGTGAGAGTGGTATTATACACATTCTTAGTTGATGAAGTAGCAATTAATGGCCAGACGCATCTATTTTTTACGGCCTTAATACTTATAATTCTAACCAATATTATTCGTATGTCTGCGCCATTTTATTACCACTACCTAATTGAAATTTTTGCCAATAAGATGAGATTTAATCTATATTTGAATATTACTCGTCATATTCAGAAACTGCCTTTTAAATACTTCAGGGAGACAAACAGTGCCTATCTATCAAATCGCGTAGTCACTGACATTGATACTTTAATAAATACAACTTGTATGAAGATTTTTGAATTTTTAGCGAGCGTCTTTAGTTTACTGGTATATTTGGTTATTGCTATAAACATTAACTGGAAGATTACAGTTATCTTGATAGCCTTACAGCCTTTGTATTTATATTTCATCAAAAGTGGCTCCAAAAAGATACACAATTATTCACTAAATCTGCAGGAATCAAAGCCTTTGTTTATAAAGCAACTTCAAGATATATTTGCAGGCATAAATGAAATAAAGGCGTATAATTTTCAACCATTTTCATTATTATGGCTAGGGAAAATATTAAAAAAGTACCTACATTCAATACTTAACCTTAATATTTATACACAATTTTATAACGCATATTGTGGAATGATTCTCCTCGGCGTTTTGAATTTCTTGGCATTTGATTTTATGGGGATATATCTCATTTTGAGGGGGGAACTCACTGTTGGTGGGTTATTTGCTTTTCAATTAATCTTACCTAGTATTATCGGTCCATTACGAGGTATTATAGACATAAATGTTGCCTTACAAATGGCGTCCGCTTCTATGAAAAGGATTTTATTCATCTTTGAAGAGAAAATTGAAAGTCTTGAAGGTATTAAAGCACCAGAAAAGATAAAAAAATTAACTTTCGATAAGGTGGCATTTTCTTATAATAACAATCCAATTTTAAGAGATGTTACTTTTGAAATAAAAAGCGGGGAGAAGGTTGCACTTGTAGGTAAAACAGGGGCTGGGAAGACAACCTTGGTAAATATGTTGCTAAAGTTTCTCACGCCTAGTAGTGGAAGGATACTCATAAATGATGTGGAGATAAATAGTATTGATACAATTTATCTTCGCAATAAGATTGCCCTTGTGCCACAAAACGTTTTCCTTTTTAATAGGTCGTTTAGAGATAATTTATGCATTGGCAACCCGCATGTAAAAGAAGTTACCCTTGAGAGGATAATAAATTATGTTGGTTTACAGGAAGTTTTGGGCCGACTTCCACAAGGTATAGAATCAGCTATCGGTGAAATGGGTACTAACTTATCAGGAGGAGAACGGCAAAGGATCGGTATTGCCCGAGCATTGCTGAAGAATCCTGATGTGTTAATCATAGATGAGGCACTATCTCAGGTGGATTCTCACACAGAAGCACTTATTAGTAAAGCAATGCAGGAATTATTCGAGGACAAAATAGTCATTGTCATTGCCCATCGCTTATCCACAATCAAAAATTGCGATAGAATCTTGGTTCTCCACGAAGGTAGAATTGTTTCTGAAGGTGACCACAATACATTATTTCAGATGTCCAAAGAATATCAAGAATTATATAAAGAACAAGTTTTAATCGCTTAAACAAAATATTATAAGTGCTTGTGGTAAATATAGAGTTAAAAGATTATGGTTAGATAAATACCATTGTTTTTAACGATAAGGAGGTTTGATGGATATGTTATTGTTCTTTTTGTTCTACACAAATACCAAATCTCTTGAGGTGCGGTTTACTGAAGTTGCACCGGTGATTGATGGGTATATAGAAGAGGTATGGCAAAAGGCGGATTCTGCGTATGATTTTATCCAGAATATGCCTTATGAGAAAGAGAAACCATCGGATAATACTGTTGTTTATGTTCTGCAGGATGAAAATAATCTTTATGTTGCATTTCGTTGCTGGATAAAGAATACAAAACCGATGAATCAGATGAGTAGAAATGATGATGCAATAGTAGTATATTTAGATCCGTTCGGCAGCAAAACCGCGGCTTATTTTTTTGTTGTTCATGTAAGCAGCGTCTTTGATGACGGTTGGATTTTGGATGATGGCCGTTCATCAGACTATTCCTGGGATGGTATCTGGTATTATGGGGTAAAGACATACAACGACCGCTATGAGGTAGAGATAAAGATTCCATTTAAATCAATCAGATATAAGAAAGGACTCTCTGAATGGGGGATAAACTTTAAGCGTTATATTCCAGAAAGGCAGGAAAGTGACTACTGGACCGAGGTCTTGCAAAAAGAGGGGATGCTTGTATCAAAATTTGGTGTATTAAAGAATATCAACCCCCAGGCAAAGGGTTATTATTTTGAAGTCTATCCCGAAGGTTTTGTCCGTTATGACAAGATTGATACACTCTCCGGTGAAATAAAACCGAGCGCCAGTTTGAATCTTAAATGGGATATTACATCCCAGACTACATTAAATGCTACTATGTTCCCCGACTTTGCCCAGATTGAATCCGACCCGTTTACTTTGAATCTATCAAGGTATGAGACCTACTTGAGTGAGCGTCGGCCATTCTTTATTGAAGGGTTTGATATCTTCAG
>CBFGJQ010000241.1:0-2595 GCA_965649095.1 Caldifarciminota bacterium
CCGGGTCTTAAGACCCTACCTTCTAAGTCTTCTGTTAAAGATATATATTCGTTTTGTGAATCCAGAATAATAACTGGCACCTTAAACTTATTTATCTCTTCAATTAGAATACCTGTAGCAAAGGACTTGCCACTTCCAGTAGTTCCACAAACAAACACATGTCTCTGAATTACATCAGGCCTTAATAGAACATTCTCTTTGGTTTTCTCATCTTCTGTTAGAGCTTCTTCTAATATTCGGGTGTGTCCCATTACCAAAGCTTTTGAGCTTTCTTTCTCAAATCCCATAGCCTTTGAAATTACCTCTTCACTTGGTATAAAGACCGTTTGACCCGCTTTTGCCATATCCATTGGTTCTATAATTTCTACCCCATCTTTAGTTAAAACTCCCTGTTCAATAATGTCAGCCTGGTATATGCGATATACAGTGGTGGAAAGTTCTTCTCCAGGGTAATCTGGTTTAATCTGCATAGCATGACGAACAGCGGTTCGGGAAGGACTCTCATGTGGATTTATCTCTATTGAACCAGAGATCCTTCCAAGAATAAACGTTCTCTCATTGATAGCTGCTGCCACAAGGGAACCGGGATGGACATATTCATTTGCAAAAGCTTTAAATCTGAACACATCAAAGGATGGAGAAACATCATCAGCAATTACTGAACCAATGTCTCTTAGTTTTATTAGATTTTCCATTTCAAACATCTTCCTTTTTAGCCAAGAAATCTACAAGCGAAATAGCGTATAACAGTATGCGGATAAAAGAAGATGCCGAAGGTAATCTGGGCGAAGCATAACTGAGCCTTTTATCCACTGTCATACGCCAGCAAGCGAAGCGATCGTGTTTCGGCTGCGCAATCATTTTTACTTTATCTCTGATAATAATTTGATCAGCTCCTCTACCGTTGGGACTTTTCCTGATACCACAACCTTCCCATCTACAATCACTGCTGGCGTTAGCCTGATACCGAGCTTTGCATATTCTTTCACATCATAGATATGAGAGATATCTGCGGCAAGATCCAGTTTGGCACAAGCATCTATTACATTTTTCTCGGTTGCCTGACATCTTGGGCAACCAGGTCCGGCTATTTGTATCTTCATAGGTTTCCCCTCCTTTTAAAATATAAAATTTCCAAAAAACCAACCTACCAATGTTCCGAGAATAACAATGGCAGGCACATAAACAAGCCCTTTTTTAACTCCGAAAACTCTTGCTATTGCCAACCAATTGGGTAGACTCAATCCAGGCCCCGTAAGAAGAAGAGCAAGAGCGGGCCCTTTACCCATACCCAACTTCATAAGGGTATCCACAAATGGTGCCTCTGTCATTGTGGCAAAGTAACTTATCGCCCCAATCATTGTCGCAAGGAAAGAGGCGCTAATTCCATTTCCCCCAAGCCAGTTTTTGATCCAATCTTCTGGTAATATCTTGCCAATGATTCCTACGAGAAATACACCAAACAAAAGTAAGGGGAAAATAATCTTAACAAACCACCAGGTCTCCCTTAGCCAATCTTTTATCCTTTGCCTATCCAACACCTTTAAGGCATAGATGACCATCACTAAAGTAAAAACTGCCCATACCAAAACCTTGTAAATATAAGCACCACTTCGGACAAGATAATTGGGCAAAAGCAATGATAGAAGTATTAGCAACAATAAGATTAAGTCGCGCCTATCAATGATTTTGGCTTTCGGCAATTCACTTTGAGGAAACGCAACCTCCCGCTTTTCCCTTCCAAAGACAAGGGTCATAACCCAACCGACTATAAAAGCCATAAGAAGTGCGGCAGCGATTCTTGATACAACCATTTTGCTACCAAGGATGCTTCCGGTATAGATAAGGGCAAGGATGTTTGCTGCTGGTGCTACCCAGAGGACAATAAAGGCAACCCCAATTCCTGCACCGCTATAATAAAGTCCACTTGAAACAGGAATAACCGTACAAGAGCAAGCCGCAAGGAAAAAACTTGAAATACTCGCTAATGAAAATGACTTAATCTTGTTTGCCTGTTCACCCAGATAAGAAAGAATAGCCTCCCGGTTGATGAATGTCACCATTGCCCCAGCTAAAAGAAACGCTGGCACAAGACAAGTTAATACATGTGTAGCAATATAATCTTTTAATGCCAGCAACCCTGCAACAAGTAAATCCTTAATCATAATTTATTCCTCTTTTGCACAGCCGAAATGGCGTATAACCTTCCCGGTGTAAAAGAAGTTTGGCGAAGCCGAATTTGGACGAAGCGGAGCATAGTCTTTTACACCGTGTTATACGCTGTTGCAATATCAATCTATTTCTTCCTCGGTCCAAAATTCGCAATCGTCCCCATCGTCGTTTATCAGCTTTGATGACACATACCCAAATTTTAAAAGAACCTTTCTTCCCTCATATCTCCAAGACCAACTGCACCAAGTTTTAGCTTCTAATATCCATTTTTCTCCATTTGCTCTCTTAATCATTACTTTATCTCCATCGAAATCTTTTATAATTATCGCTTCTTCCAAATCACCGACGGTTTTCAATCGAGGTTGCGTAAGAATCATCACTTTAGCTTCGGACTTACCTTTTTGATAGGCAATATTCAATGCG
>CBFGJQ010000242.1:0-958 GCA_965649095.1 Caldifarciminota bacterium
TTGTTATCCGTTTGAATTTAGAGGTAATAGGAATCCTGATTTTCATCAGGACATGCTTTTCAAATTCCTATTACCTTCAGGAAAGGCGATGTGAATAAGGCTTTTGCTCCAAGCGCAGATTTGCTGTATAGCGGGGGTTTTCAGGGGTGTCCCCCTGAATATCTTGTGTAGTTATATTAAGGTTGAATACCACAAATTAGACTCGCCAGTTGTGCGGTTAAGTTTCTTCGCGTGTATTCCCCAAATGGGTTCTTTGCCCTTTTGATTGTACCATTTTTGTATCCAGTATAGATTTCTGAAATCCTTTTTTTTATTCCTGATGAATCACCATAGGCATAGACCCAGCCGGGATAGCCCTTCCTGAATGCCTCTTTTAAAATTCTTATCCCTTCTGAATTGCCACAGCAGATGATGGGGAGGCCACTGGCCAGATATTCAATCTGCCTTGATGGAAAGAAGAAGTCATCCCCGGTAGTAATGAGAACAGCAAGATGCGCCGCGCAGAATTCCTTAACTGCCTGCGCATAAGGGATGTATCCTAATATGCGGGTAAAGGGATAAGCCTTTATCACCCTTAAAAATTCTTTTTCAACAGAACCGATAAACTTCATCTCCACCCCCTCTTTGAGAATCCCTTTTTCTTTAATAAAATCGTCCATTGCCTTCAAGACGCCTTCGGGATTTCTCTCCCTTCGGATTGTTCCCAAATAGACAACCGTAAATTTTTCAGGGAATGGAAGTGGTGGAAAGTCATCAGGGTCATAGCCATTGGGGATAACAAAAATCTTTTCTTTAAGTTCCGGGAAGCGGTTGATCAATGCCCTTTTGATATTCTCGTTTACGACAATTATCAAGTCGGCAATTTTGGTCACTTTACGCTCGCAGGAGAGGACAAATCGCCGCTGGAGAAGGGTCTTATAGGGTAGAAATGGAAATTCAAGCCAGGCATCGCGGAAGT
>CBFGJQ010000242.1:968-2579 GCA_965649095.1 Caldifarciminota bacterium
GAAGTCCAAAATCAAAGGCTTTCCTGTTCTTTTTTTAAGAAGATAGGCAGTAATGAAGGTACTGAACGGGGGGGCAGTGGCAAAGATAAAGTCAAAGGGAATCCTCAGGCCGGCATTGTAGGCGAATGGAATCCAGCCAATTTTGTTATCAGGAAAGTTCAGCATGCTCTTTATTGGCCACTCCCATTTCCGCGGCTGATACTGACGATTGCCAATAAGATAAAATATCCTTGCCGGATCAAACGATTCGGTGCGATAAATCCTTAAGCCCTTGAGTTCTTTACCCAATTCCGGGTCAAGTGAGTGATAGGCGATCTCCTTACGGGTCAGGATTATTGGCGCAAATCCGTAATCCGGAAGATATTTTGCAAACTTCACCGGTCTTAAGGAACCCGGGCCGCCGCAGGGAGGCCAGTAATAGGTGAGAAGGAGAATCTTTTTCATCGGATAATTTTGCTCAATAGTAAATATGCCTCCCGAGAGTATTCTTTTATTCTCGGATATTTATTCTCATACCGCCGGTAGGAGATGACCTCCTTGAGTGCCTCTTTAGCCCTTTCTTTTTCTCGCAATTGGTAGTAGCACTTCCCAATAAATAGCTTGCACTGAGCGAGGTTTGAAAAGTTCTTTTGGTTATTTTCATCATATCTCCTATAAAGTTTATTGTATAATTCAATTGCTACAGTGTAATTCTCTTTCTTAAATTCAAGTTCTGCCTTATTCCATAAGAAGGTCTTTGAGAGAGGATATTCCTTGAGTAAACTGTCAATAATTAGTGTAGCAATATCATACTTCTTTTCTTCACCATAAATAAAAACCAGTGAATTTCTTGCCGTAGGACCGGTATAGATACCCTTTTCTGCCGCAATATGCAATTTTCTGATTGCCTCCCCCACATTGCCGTCCGTTAGTTTTAAGATCGGTAGATAACGACCTGCCCTTGCCCAGAAATACTCAAACGAACCGGCACCAAGATAGGCATCATAAAATGTGGGCTCTTTTCTTATTATATTTTGTAGTATCCTCCCCCCTTTTAACCCATAATTAAATGTCTCAAGATAATTCCCCTTAAAGCCCTCATAGACCGCCTGATAGGCATAAGATGAGCCTAAATAAAACTCCGCCCATAAATTTTCTTCTCTGCTCCTTAAGACCTCATTGCATCTTTCTCTAACTCCTTCCAGCAAAGAAAGGTATTCTTTTTCATAATTGAAATGGCACTCATCCATCATCCTTAATTGCAAAAGCGCCGCCTTAAAAAAATATCCAGCCGGGTTGGAAGGGAAGATGTCAATCACCTTATCAAAATAGAAGGTAGCACTATCAAACTCCTCAATATAGGCAAAATCCAATCCCCTTTTTATTAAACCACAAATCTCCGCTGGATTCAGTTCCGTTATTGAAAAAAGTATAAAAGAGAAAATAAGTATCAAGGAAGTTCAATTACCGAAAAATTGCCGACATTCAATTTCCTGAAGTTTCCGCGCAGCACTGCATTCTGACCAATGATTGAGTTAGTAAGAAGCATATTTTCAATTATGGAATCACTATTTATAATGGAGTCTTGAATTATTGAGTTTCTTACCCTAACCCCTTCGCCAATTGATACGA
>CBFGJQ010000243.1:0-2568 GCA_965649095.1 Caldifarciminota bacterium
TAATAAGAGAGACCTGCCCAATATTATGCCAATAAGTGACCTCCAGATATATATAAACAAAGGAGGATATACCTATTTTGAGGCAGTTGCAATAAGGGGGATTGGTGTATTTGATACCCTCAAATCAATCTGCCATCTGACAATCTTGAGTCAGATTGATAAGATTCCAAATGTTGGTGAGGGAAAAGCGTAAATCAGCAAATTTTCATTGATTATAAAAAATTTCCTTTTCTTACAATTTTGTGCAATATTCAATTCCGGGTAGAAAAATTTCTCTTCAAATTTCAAGACTTAAGTCTCGTTGAGCGGGCACGAAATTTGCATTATAAATAAGGGGGAGGTGGAGAATGAGGTTTACCTTGGGGTTAATATTGCTCGCACCATTTATGTTTGGTGGGAGACTGGGGATTGGCATAGGCGGGGGCGGTCAATACGATATGGACTATAATACATTACAGTATGAATCCCCAACCAACCTTTTCTATGGTGCTGAATTCCATCTTCAGGCTGAGGCACTTCCCAATATGTACCTTGAACCCCTTGTTTTGTATCTCAATGATGGTATTAACCAAACTCCTGCTTGTGGTATTGGATTGAGGATAAATGTTGCTCCCCGACTGGGTAGATTCTTCCTTGCGCCGTTTTTCGGACTTGAGGGTGATATCCTATTTTATAATCCAAAGATTAACCTCAATCAGGCTCTGCTGAATAACCAACTGGAGGGTTATTTCAGGGGTTCATCCCCATCTAGCGCAGGATTTGGTTTTGGCGGTATTTCAATCTATTTTGGCAAGTCTATATCGCTTGATTGCCAGTATCGCTACTACAGTCCAAATAGAGGGATAGGCATAAAGATGGCATGGGCAGGCCTAACATATTACATAAACTGGTAAACAAGGAAAGTTCAAACTTCTTGCCCGCCCTTGTGGAGCAGACGTGAGAGATAGGTCGGCTGAATCTTTAGGATCTTACTCGCCTTGGTCTGATTACCACCGCATCTCTTTATTACTTCTCTTATATACTTAATTTTGAATTCATCCACTGCCTCCTTCAATCCCCTGTCATATGTGAAGGGAACCTCAGGAGATATTTCCGGAAGCATAAGGGCATCCTCGTTTAAGGTCTCGCCGGTCGTTAAGACCACTGCCCGTTCAATCACATTCTGCAATTCCCTCACATTTCCGGGCCAGGAATAATTCATTAACCTCTCCAACGCCAGCTCTGATATCTTTTTAATACTCTTATTCATCTGCTTTGCATAATAGGTCAAGAAGTGCTCGGCGAGTATTATAATATCATCCTTACGCTCACGCAGAGGTGGGATATATATTGGAAAGACATTCAAACGATAGAAAAGGTCTTCTCTAAAGGTTTTATTCTTTATCTTCTCCTCAAGGTTTTGATTCGTTGCGGCGATAACCCGAACATCTACCCTTATCGTCTTTGTGCTACCAAGCCTTTCAAATTCCCTCTCCTGAAGGACCCGCAGGAGCTTGACTTGCGTTTCTAAGGGGAGGTCGCCGATTTCATCAAGAAAGATTGTCCCCTGATTTGCAAGTTCAAATCTTCCCTTACGGGGGCTTACTGCCCCGGTGAATGCACCCTTTTCATATCCAAAGAGTTCACTTTCAAGAAGGGTGACTGGAATTGCGGCGCAACTTATTGCAATAAAGGGTTTCTCTCTCCTTGGACTTAAACGATGGATATAACGGGCAACCAATTCTTTACCGGTGCCATTTTCGCCGAGTATGAGAACCGATGTATTGCCCGGTGCAACCTTCTCCGCGAGATTTAAGACATTCTTAAATTGTTCACTCCTTGACACAATTGCATATCGGGCATCAATCTCATCTTTTAACAAGTCCTTATATTCATGAATTCGCTGGTGTAGTTGGGCATTCTGAATGACCTGGGCCGATTGATAGGCAATCAGAACCAGAAGTTCTTTATCCTCCTCGGTCCAGCCCTTTTCATCTATCTTATTTAATACTTCAATCACACCAATCGTCTTACCCGAGATAATCAAGGGGGCAGCGATTATTGAGCGGGTTACAAATCCCGTCGCTTTGTCAATCTGCGGATAAAAGTCCCTATCCTTTGTCGTGTCATTGACAATTTTTATCTTACCTTCACGCACACAGGCACCGGCGATTCCCTTATCAAGGGGAACGGTGAGATTTTTTAGGCGCTGGGATACCTCACCCGTGACACTGGCAAAATATAACTCATTGGTAGTCTCATCAAGCAATAGGAGGGAACTTGCCTCAGCCTTTAATAGATTTTTCGCACTTTCAATGATAATATCAAGGATTTTGGATAGCTCCAGTGTCGAAGAGAGGGAACTCGCCATTTCAAAGAGAATTTCAAGTTGCTCACGACCAATCTTTCTGATAATGCTTTCCATATTCATTGATTATATCCTTAAAAACATAACAGTCAAGAGGCTGTGTCATAACCCCCTTTTGTCACCCTGAATTTATTTCAGGGTCTCAAAAAGTAATGATTTTTCGAGATGCTGAAACAAGTTCAGCATGACAAATACTAATTACGACACAGCCTCTAAACGAT
>CBFGJQ010000244.1:0-11849 GCA_965649095.1 Caldifarciminota bacterium
CTTTAAATCCTGATTATCCATCAATCGGAAAAGGTAAAGAGTGAGATAGGTTACTCCAAAATAAAAGAAGAAAAAGATTACAGTCCGGAGAAGACTCAATTCAATGGAGAGGGTTCTTGAGAGCCAGAAGAAGGCGAGGAAATTTATAATTAGGAAGATTATGTGTCTCTTACCTCGCCAGGGGTAGACGGCTTTAATCAATTTGTGGACAAATATCCTAAATAGAATCCCAAGAAATAGCGAATTAAATACAAATGCGATTGCTGTGCCTTCAGCCTTTAAATTTAAAAATTTTGGTGATACAAAAAAAATATTAGAAAAAAGAAAGGATAAGAGTCCGATCAGATTGATATAGGCACATTCTTTGAAAAAATTAGCACCCACAAGCAAATTCCCATAATGCTGATTGATGATAACAAAGAAGGTCCCGGCCAGAGTCCAGAAGAGAACTATCCCCGATGGAATATAGTTATCACCCAATAAAATTTTTATTATCATCTTTGAGTTCAGCATCAAATAGATTATGACCGGGGTTATAAATAAAAATGCAAAATGTTCAAATTTCTCTATTGTTTGATTTACATAGTTGTAGTTTTTCTGAGCAACTGCCGATGAAAATAGTGGAAAGAAGAGGGGACCGGTAGTTAGACTGATTGCCTGTATAAATCCGGCTATACTGAAACCAGCGGTATAGTATCCAACCTGAGTAGAATCTGAAAAGTACTGTAGCAGGACCTTGTCAAGATACAATGTCAAAAACCCGTAAAGGTGGAGTATGATCATCGGTTTGGCAATCTTCAGATAATCATCTGCCAATTCCTTATCAAATTTTCCCCTCGGATAGTTATGGAATAAATAGAGATAAAAAGGAGAGATTAATATTGCGCCCGCCAGGTTTGCCAGACTCAAATAGATGGCGCTCGGTTTCAAAAATACAGAAATTATGCGGAGCCCCTGTGTTGTAATAGTCTGTATGATATTAGGGATGTCCTGTCTTGCCTGCTGGGTGAAGGCGATAAATGTTGAGATAGGAATTTGCAAGAATTGACCGATGATATTTGTGCCGAGCCAGACAATAATTACCCATAAATAGATAGAATTCTCAAACCGCAGTTTTAAAATATAAATTTTTATCACGAGAAAAGAAATTACAACCAAGACAAAAAGGGTAATTAAGAGAAATTTTATGACTGTATATGTTGAAATGCAATCGCCTAATTTTCTTCCCTCTGAGACCAGTTTGATATGGGCAGAGTCGGTTCCCAGGTCGGCAAAAAATAAGAACATTGAGACAAACGACATTCCAAAGGCGACTACGCCCAATATTGTTGGTCCCGCAATTCGGGCAACGATAATTCCAGCCAGAACTGAAATAAACTGAATGAGCATCCTGGTAGAATAACCAAGGACAAGTTTCTGGGTAAGCATATTTTAACCAAATACAGTCTTGATGACAAAAGACATCCGGTGGCAATAGGTATGTTTATCCTTAATGGCAGATTGTAATCTCTTTACCTTCTCTTCTCTTAATTCCGGATGGTCAAGATAATGTTTTATCAACCCCCTCAATTCATCAATTGTTGAAAATTGGTCAATTTCAAATTCGGATAAAACCCGGTCAATTTCTGAGCGCCGGTCAGCAATCTGGAATCCTCCCGAGGCAGGGATTTCAAATGTCCGTTGCTGGAAAGCGGAGATACACTGGGGATGGGATATGTTTAATACAATCTTTGATACCTGATTCATAATATTTATCTCTTTCAGAGAAAGGTGTCTTTTCTGATAGGACTTCGCTATGTTTGGAAAATACCTGAAGGAGGCATCCCAACCACCCCAACCCCATATCTTTAATCCCAGGTCCGCAATCGCATCCAATATTATAAGTCGATACATTGCCTCAGCCTTTACACCGTAGGCAGAGCCGGCATAGCTCACATTGGCTGAAAAGAGCCTTTTCTGCTCGCTGGAAACCTCAACTGGTTTAAAAATCTCTTCGTCATAAGCACCATAGAGATACTCTATAAATTTAGTCTTTGCAACCATTCTGATGTTAGGAATCCAATGTGGTTCACCAACGAAGATATGGGTGAAATACTGCAGATTCAGGGGCAGGAATTTAAATCTATCCGAATCAAAAGGATTATCAGCAATCCAGACGGCAAGCGGCACTTTAATATTCTTCCGAAAAAAATTTAAAGTCTCGGGATGGAGGAAGGATTCGTTAATTACGAAGATAAAATCGGGTTTGAAACTTTTAGCCTTTCCAATAATGAGCTGGTTAAAATGCTGCCAGTATTTTTTTTCATACCACTTGTTTATTCTGTAAATCTGATTAAAATAACGGTGGTAAAAGATAAATGGTTTCCAGTTGCCTGGTGTCAAGAGTTCTTCAACTTGATGTCCCAACTTAGTAAATGCCCGACTGCAAAACTCCTGGGTTCCACCGAACCAGTTATAGGCAATTAAAAGGATCTTCATCTTCCCCGGTTATATTCTTCAAAATACTTCCCCCAGATATATTCACCCGACTCCGGTCCACAATTAAAAAGTAGATCAATAATTGCACAATTATCTTGAAATTCACCCCACAGTTGTGGATAAGGTGGATATTTTGGTTCAAACCACTCAAGATGGACCGATGTCTCTTTCCATCTTTCCTCTTCCATATACTCTTTTGCACGCGTCCCTATTATATAATTGGTGGCATTCAACTTCTCGCAGATATCAATGAGCCGTTGGGTTGGATTCTCATTGTAAACTTTGAGTTCTGAGGAACGAATGAATCTTGTCTTGGTGATACCCAGCAGCTTAGAGATATTCATTATCAGATAGATATTTAAATCACAGAGGTATTCCCAGTCCTGTGAATAGCAATCTTCGAAGAATTTAATGTAATTCTTAAAATAGGGTGCACGGGAATAGCAGGAGATTATGCTCTTTAAGTGATTTTGGCGCCATTTTATTTTATTATCTATCCGCACCTCATAGATTTTTTGACCAAACTTGTGGAATACGGGCACAGTAAGCCAGACAAGTCCATTGGGTCCCTTAATTCTGTTTCGATTATGGTGGTGTCCTTTGACAAATTGAACATCATCATAGAATACATAGATATCGGCACGGTATATCTGATGGAAGTGTTTTCGTAAAAAGAGATAAAAGGGTTGCATTATCACTACATTCATATCTTCTAAGTGCGAAACTTATCCCGGAAGATGCTGTATATTGCCAGATCTTTATATTCCCCATCCTGATAACAATGTGCCTTTAAGACACCCTCCAGGACAAACCCGGTTGATTTATACAACCTAATCGCTCGCTTATTCTCCACCAGAACCTCAAGATAAATCTTATTCAAATTAATCTGGTTGAAGAGGTAACTTAAAAAGACCTTTATCGCCTCTTTGCCGAATCCTTTCCCCCAGTGTTCTCTTTTTATAAATATCCCAAATTTCGCATTTCTATGGATATAGTCAATATTACCTACCCCGATCAGTCCAATAAATCTGTGCTTATTCTTTTCTTCAATCACCAGGTCAATCCGCTCGCGAAACCTCTGCTGATAGAGATTTTCAACCCACCGCTGTTCATTTACAATATTAATGGGAAAGGGATACCCTAAATATTGTTTGTTTGCCTCAAAGTCATATCTTAGAGAGATTGTCTCTTTTATATCATCGGGTGTGATCGGTCTTAAGATTATTCTCTTTCCTTTTAGCATATAACCTCCTTAAAAACTTTGTGCAGTTATAAAGACCTTCTACATTACCAATATCAAACCAAAATCCGCGATGGTGATAGATAGATGTATTTGCACAATTAAAGATTTGTGCCTCGGGAAGATTTGGTATATTGAGGGTATTGCGCACAATGTATGGGGCAAGAACCCCGTAGCATGAAGTTGGTCTTTTTGGTTTATAGAAGACCTTTTTCTTCCGATAATCGTATACTCCCATATTCCTCAACTTCTCTTTCTCCTTAATGATTTTAATACAGAAGGTAATATCAACCCTGGGGTTGGATAGGAATAACTCAATCACCGCATCAATTTTTATATTGGAGATATTATCACAGGGCATAAGCACAAAATGCCTATTCGTCTTTTTCTTTTTTTTGACAAAAGATAATCCTGAAAACATATCCCTTACCACCCGGTCATCCTGAATGATTGTCTCATAACCGAGGCTTGCAAATTTTTCATCATTTTCTTTTCTGGTAAGGATAATAATTTCACCAATATATTTTGAAGATTCCATTTGAGATAGGGGATATAAGAATGCCGGTCGGTCATAGACCGGGACAAAGGGCTTGGGAATGTAATTTGTAATTAGCCCCAGTCTCTTTCCCTTGCCTCCGGCAAAGAGAACTCCTAAAAATTTTTCCAAAGTATCTCCGCTCCCTTCGCAACGAATTTTGACCTCAGGCAGATAAAATTGGGGTAGAGGCTTTGGGCGATCTTATCCCTAATCTTTTTATTCTGGGCCAGGCCGACTATAAAACCACCGCCACCCGCCCCGGCTATTTTGCCCCCGGTCAATCCGGTTTTCTTTAGATGTTGATAGAGTTCATCTATATACCTATTTGAACTCAGTGGCGAGAAGCCCCGCTTTAAACGCCAACTCTCATCGAGTAATTTACCCAGCCTTTTTAATTTCATATTTTTTGATAACAACTCTTCTTTAAACGCCAGACTGAGGGAATAGAGGGAATCAAGGTATTTCTCTTTCTGGGGGAGTAACTCACCAAACGCATCAATTTGAATCTCATTAGATTCACGGGCTAAATTGGTATACACCAAAAGGAGGCAATTCTCAAGGTCCTTTATCTTATCGCGCGATAATCTTAGTGGTTCAACCTCAATTCCTTTTTTATTAAAATAGATGGAATTGAAACCACCGAACACCGCGGCATACTGGTCCTGTTTACCACAAACAGTCCCTGCTTTTGTTTCAAGTTGATAACATAACTCAGCCATCTCCCTTTTCTTTAAATGAACATTCCGAAATTCAGCACAAGCAAGAATCATCCCCGTCATCAGTGATGATGAGCCCCCCAGTCCTGAGCCGGTTCTCATAATATCGGAGGTGATAACCGCTTCTACTCCTTTAAATAATCCGAAGTATTCTAAAGCAGTCTTGGCGTAGAGATTGGAAATGCGGCTCGCAATGGATTGGGTTTCTATTATCTCATGATGAACCCTCACATTTGTATCAAACATATCCTTTAGATTTACATAGACATAGGAGTTGATGGTGGCAGATACTACATGCCCTTCTTTTTTATTGTAATAAATGGGAAAATCAGTTCCGCCGCCACAGAAACTTACCCGCAGTGGCACTCGGACAAAGATATTTCTATTATTGTAAAGCATTGAGATACCTCTCAATCCCAACTTCTAAGGAAATCTTAGGTTCAAAGCTGAGCATCTCTTTTATCTTCCTGGTTGAAGAAACCCTTCTCTTCACGAGATGTTCATCATAGGGAATAAATTTAACCGGAACGGTCTTGTTCATCTTTTTGAAGAGGAGTTCTTTGAGTTGTAAGAGTGATGTTTCAATACCGGTGCCCACATTAAAATATTCGTTTTTTATGTTATCATTGAACATTGCCAAAATATTTGCCCGAGCCGCATCTTCCGCATGAATTAGGTCCATCGTCTGGGTACCATCACCATATATTTCAATCGGCTTATTCGCCTTTATTAAGTGTATCCACTTCTGAAATACCTGGGTATAAAAGGCACCGAGCCCCTGCCTTTCGCTATATGTGTTATAATAGCGAAAGCCGACGAAGGGAAGATTGTGAGTATATGCCCAGCTGTTGAATAAAGCCTCATTGGCAATTTTTGTAGCACCATATAAAGTCCGATTATCAAAGGGATGCTCTTCATCAACAGGCAGATACCGTGGTTCTCCGTATACTGAGGCGGACGAGGCAAAGGTAATCTTTTTGACTTTATGTTCAATACAACACTGGAGCACATTGAATGTCCCTTTAATATTTACATCAATGGCATCAAAGGGAAACTTCTGTGAATCCATTATCATCATTGACGCCTGATGCGAGACATAATCGGGTTTATGCCTTTCAAAGATACTATTGAGGCGACGGTAATTGGTGATATCGCAGACCTCAAGGATTGCACATTTAGAGATCAAATGTTTCTGAATATTTTCAATTTTACCATTATAGAAATTATCTACGATGATAACAAAATGGCCCTTCTCAATTAGCTGGTCAACAATAAAAGACCCAATGTTGCCGGCGCCACCGGTAACCAGGACCTTTGCCATTTTACCCCCTCATATTTTAATTGCGACAATTAACATGTGGCAAATAGAATCAAAAGAAAGTATCTGATTAATGATTTGTTTCAATCTTTTTACTATCTTTAAACCTTTATTATCTAAAGCCTCGTTCCTGCTTTGAATCTCACTTTGATTTATAATTTCAATAAAATTTCGTATATCCCCTTCATAAGATTTTGGATAAACTACGCCATGACTTATAATAAGCGGGGGATCAGCTGTTGCCCAATCTCTTTTGTATAACATTCTCGCTTTTATCATACGCGGTCCTATAGAATTTTTCCAGAAGTGAAAATCTATAACCGTGAAACCGTATCGCTCTAAAAATAGAGTTATCGTTTTCTTATTGAAAAAGTTTACATGATTAGGGGCCATATAATGGTCACCAAATATACCTGTTAACCATGCAGTCTTCTGGTCATTATATGGAGTAGTAAGTAAGAGCAACCCTCCCGGTTTAAGTAGATTCCAAATAGCGTTCCCATATGAGTTTAAATCATTCATGTGTTCGATTATTTCCAGACTTAACACAACATCAAACTGGTTGCGATCAGCAAATTTGGCCGCGTCTCCTAAAATTACATCCAAACCTCTGTGCTGCCTTGCGAAGTTAACGGCAAATTCGTTTAACTCAATACCCTTTAAATTTGTAAATCCATATTTATCTTTAAGTAAATGGAGAAAACTACCAATACCGCAACCTAAGTCAAGAAGATATGAATCTTTTGAAGAATATTTCAATAAACATTTTGCTATATATTCCATTTTATCTAAAGATAATGACGAAGAATAATAAATTTCACCCTGTTTTACTCGATAACACTCTGAATTCAGTGCCGCATTATAAAAATCAGAATTGTACCAAATCTTAGAACCTTCGTCATTCAATCTCGGGTTAGCGTACACAAAACCACAGTTCCGACATTTAACATAATTAAAATTAAAATGAATTAAGTAAGTATCTGAACATTGTTTTCCGCATACTGGACATTTGTATAGGTATAAAGCATATTTCATCGTGCCGCTTTCTGCGTCAAAAAATTGTCTGATTGTCTCAGAATAAAGATATATACCCTTTCTATGATTATTCATTATTAAATATATTGGCTACCCTTTCTTAAACCCTAATTCATCTCTTTGTGAGAGTATCGGATTTTTTATAGGCCAGTAAATATTAATCTCCGGGTCATCCCACTTGAGAACCCTTTCCTTCTGAGGGTCATAATATTCGGACTGTTTATAAGAGAAGATACAACTATCGCTCAATACCAGATGGCCATTACCACAGTTTGGTGGAACCAGAACCTGATGGCGATTGGAATCGGATAAGATAAAAGAGAGCCATTTTTTATAGCTCGGAGAATGCCTTCTCAAATCAACAACGACAAAATAGATACGACCGTAAAGGCACTGGATTAGTTTCCAGGTTTTGCTGTCGTAATGGATACCCCTTAAGACACCCTTTATTGAAGTTGAAATGTCATCCCTTACAAAATCTATTTTTATCCCCTGACGGTGGTATTCTTTCACATTGTAGGTCTCAACATAGGTGCCACGATGGTCTTCAAATATCTCGGGCTTGATTAATAACACATCAGGGATAGCAGTTTTTTCTACCGTCATAGTTAATCTCCCCGTTTAATCTTTTACTGCTAATTTATGATTAATAATATATTTTACTATCTCTACAACATATTGAATGTCAGATGGAGTATACCTTGTGCACAACGGAAGTGAAAGCAGATGTTGGCCAAGCCATTCTGCATTGGGTAACTTTATTTCAGGATATTTTTTTCTATAATAAGGGTGGAGGTGAACCGGATAGAAGTGGATATTGGTTCCAATGTTATATTCCCTTAAAACCTTCATCATTTTATCTCTATCTATCTTTTCATCCAGGAGTTTCAGAGTATATACATGGTTTGCCCACCTCCCTTTTTGGGTTTGGAAAACCGGCCTTTCAACCGGGTCAAACCCCTCAAATAGCTTATTATATAACTCAACAAGTTCATTCCGTCTTGCCAATAGGTCTTTTAGGCGTTGCAGTTGTGCCAATCCGATAGCGGCGTGAAGGTCTGTCATATTAAATTTATAACCGGGCAGGACTGATTGAACATGGGGGCTTGCCCCTTCTTCAGAATACCTCTTCCAGGCATCTTTGTCCATTCCATGATATGACCAAAGTCTTATATCCGCGGCGAGTCTTTCATCATTTGTTGTGACAATGCCGCCGTCGCCAGTAGTGATATTCTTTATCGCATAGAAACTGAAACACGAGGCGATACCGTAGCCACCAACCTTTTTACCATTATATTCAGAAAATACCGCATGGGCGGCATCATATAAGATAGGAATATTATATTTTTGTGAAATTCTTTGAAAACCTTCAATATCAACTGGTAATCCAGACATATGAACCGGGATGATCAATTTTACTTTTTTGTTATATTTCTTTATTTCCTCTTCTACCATTTCCGGTGTCGTATTGAGTGTTCTTTTATCAACATCAATGAACAGGGGTGTGGCATCTAACTGTTCCACAATATTTGCGGTTGATGGCCAGGTAATAGTGGGAACAATGACATAGTCCCCCTTTCTAATACCCAGTGCCTTCGCAACCAAGAATAATCCGGCCGTAGCCGAACTCACCGCAATGGCATATTTTACACCCTGATATTCAGCAAACTTCGCTTCAAATTTTTTCACCTTTGGACCAATGCTAATCCATCCGCTTTTAAGGGTATCAATGACCTCATAGACTTCTTGCTCACTGATGTCAGGTATGGCAATTGGTAAAAAGGCTTCCCTCTTATTAATCATAGCTGCCCCTTTAGCCTATCATAGACCTCCGGGAGTGCCCAAAATATACCGAGAAGAGAGATCCAGTAGAACTCTTGGACGAATACCGGTTTCACCAACACCGCCGGCAACAAGGCAATAAAACCGATGAGTTGCCCCAGAACTATGCTCTTATGCTCGGGCCTGGTCGCCCTCTTGGATACGGCAATACTTAATTTGATGTGCCGGTATATTATTAAAGAAAATATTAAAAGCCCGATTATCCCGGTCTGGAAGATTAAAGAAAGATACCCGTTGTGGGCGATTGGAACATTACTATTGTAAAGGGGATGATAATAGGTTGCACCAATTCCATTCCCCAATATCGGAGATTTATAGATTTGGTTAAGAATCGTTTTTGTTTCAATCGTGCGCCAGGCGAGTGTTTCGGTCTGGGCACCAGCAGTAATGAACTCTGAGTGTCTTAAAAAGACCTGCTCCCACCAATTTGCGATCGGAAGGATTCCAAGATAAACTGGTAAATAACTGATGATTATGACCAATAAAGTAAGGCCAACTATATTTTTCAAAAATTTTGACTTTAATCTTTCCTTAAAGATGAACCAGAGTAAAAAAGACCCGCTTATCACTGAATAATAGACATTACGGCTAAATGTAACAAAGAATGCCAGCAAAAATGTAAAGATGCCGATTTTGGGCAGAAAAAATTTCCCCCCTTTTGAGTTTAAAGTGAGAACCAGCAGAGGAAAGAAGAGGATATAGATTAAAGAGATTGATGTGGGCATTACCCTTGCCAGTGAATTTTCATCTTCAAATGAGACAGGACCGACTGTCCAATAGAACGATGGTATGATTTTTGTTTTGGGTCCGGCAAGATATTGAGCAAAAGAGAGCACCGCACAAATTATTCCAATTATTACAAGGGTATTTAAGAATAACGACAATTTCGTTTCATTATCAAGGTAATACAGGGCTAAAAAGAAATTGGCATAAAATAGGTAACTCCTGGCAACCAAATTTGCCTCAAGTAGTGTGGCTCTTTCTGTCAGGACTGCATTAATGACTTCGAAAACAATCCATAAAAAAAATAGAAGGATTGGAGGTGTTAAAGGGGACGACATCTTCCGGAAGTCCCTTTTTTTAGCGGCGACAATCAGTGTCCTTCCGAGTAATAGAACAACCAAAAATTCGGGAAGATAAAGGCCGATTTCTCCAAAAGAAACCGGTTGAGGCAATGCATCCATTGTGAAGAATGTAGAGGTGAAGATTACAAGAATGATTAATATAATCTCTGGTTTGTATATTATTAGTAAGATTCCCAGCCCGTAGATGGGTAGGAGTAGCAGAAGCGATGACATTCGTGAAGCCAGGGATAGTGCAAAAATAAAGGGCACAATCAGAATGGCAAAACTGGTCAAATGAAATTTGTTTATCCCTTTATAATTTAGCGAAGAGATATTACTGAGTTTTGGTTTAAACATAAACCTCTAACATCTGGCGATAAAGGTCTCAATTACCTTTGTTCAATAAAGAAGACCTCTATAAATCGCAGGGCACCAACTTCTACCAGGTTGGCAATTATTTGCACATCCATTTCCTTATAATGCTTATCAATTATTTTAGATTTGAGTTGAGCACTACCGGTAGCTACCTGCTGAATAAGTTCATTTATTGTATTTTCCCGGACATCAGGGGCAAAGATATTTTCCATATCAAGGTCAGTTAGATTCTCCGGTTCATAGGCAAGTAATCTCAATGCGGATTGATTGGCATCACCGATCTTATAGTCATCGGCGTTGACAACAATTATTGGAATCGCCGCATCATCAAATAATCGCTCATACTTTGCCATTGTCTGCGCCTGCTGTTCGGTTGTGATAATTGGCTCATGGAGGTAATGGACCAAACCACCGCCGCTGGCAAAGACCTGAGGATAGACACTACAGGTCATTCTTTTTTTAAGACCCTTGAATGATAGAGTATCTGTAGCCGGCTCACCACTGTCTCTTGCTCTCTTACCGGGGCAATCAGATTGGGGCGCTAAGGCACAGTGAAGGATGGCATAGCAATGATGGCCGATTACCTCCTGGACACCTTTGCCAAGAAGTTGAAATGTCGCCAGATTTGCGCGCAGGATTTTATAATCAAAATCCGTCACGAATATTGGTTCCTCAATGGCATCAACGGTTGCCTCCCACTCTTTCTTTGCTGCCGTCACAGCCAACAAGAGACGGCGATTTTCCCTCTGTAGTTCAATTTGATGTAAGACACGGTTAAAAGTAAGTTTTATCTTTTCCGGAGTCAAGGGTAGGATTAAATAATGGTTGACCTGCGTGGCTTCTAATTTTAAGAGCGCCTCAGGGATTGTATAGCCAGTAATCATTATAATTTCGGCATCAGGGCTGATTTTCTTGATATCCGGTATCAAAAGATTAAACGGTAAAGATGGAATATGGGCATCAATGACTATAATGTCATAATCCTCAGTTTTGCACCAGGCCAGACAGGTATCTGCATTATTTACAGCACTTACTTTATGACCTTCATTTATGAGTGTATTTGTGACGTTCTTCTCTATCTCGGCATCTTGGGTGCAGACCAAAATTTTTGCCTTCATAAACACCTTCCTTTTTGGCAAGATACATCAGGGGAGTTCCCCTGAAACCCCCCAAAATAAACTTTTCCTGATCGGCTCGGCACCATCCATTGACATAATGTCCATCCCTGATGTATCTTGTCCTT
>CBFGJQ010000245.1:0-2562 GCA_965649095.1 Caldifarciminota bacterium
AACTGTTACATTTATAAAGGTAATAAAAGAGCCTGCTGAATCAGGCAACTACAATTTAGGAAAAACTAAACGATTACCAAAATGCAATTAAAACGGATAATAAATCGCCCTGATGTCCATCCCACTAATTGTTATCCCCGGTGGGAGCGGTTTCCCAACCGCGCTTACAAATCGGGGCTGGGAGGCCCCTCCTACCGGCGCGGTTTTTGGAACCGCTAAGAAGAAAGGGATGGTGAAGCTTGGAGGTTCAGGGGCTTTAGCCCCTGAGGATATCTTCTGGCAACTTTGGGTCGACGAAGATTACCTCCTCACGCATCAAGATAACACTCCCCAACTTACCCTTCTTATTTTTCTTCAGATATTTTCGCTGGGTATAGGAGACCGGGACATTCTTTTGTGTCTTTGCTTTGCTGAAATATGCAGCGATTGCGGCTGCCATCTCAATCTCTTCCCGCCTTGGAGATTTATCCTTTTTGATATCAGATTTTAATATCGCATGGGCACCTTCATAACCCCGGACATGGAAAAAATAGTCATCAGGCCGGGCAAATTTGAAGGTAAGTATCATATTTGATTTTGCACTCTTTCCTACATATACCCTGGCACCGGAAGGGAGAATGAATTCTCTAAAAGGGCGTATTTCCTCTTGGGCGGCGCCCGGTGTGGTAATCTTCTTCCTTGTTTCTGTTATAACCTCTTCCCCCGACTTCAGCCTTGAAATCCTTTCTTCTATTCTTTCAATCTGCTCCTGTATTAGAGGCTGACCCCGCTTCAATTTCTTATACCTCTTAAAATATTCCTGGGCATTCTCCGGAACCGATTTTGCCGGGTCAAGAGTTATTGCTATCTCTTTCTGGGTATAAGGATTAAATACCACAACCTCGGTCATCCCCCTCTTAATCTTTGCCACATTCATCAGGAGTAATTCCCCATAAATTCTATACTCTTCAGCCCTTTGAAATTCAGACAACCTTTGCCTCAAACCTTCCAGTCTCTTTGTCATCTTTTTTATCTCGGCATCTATTTGCGCCCTCTTTGTAAGCTCATCCCTTTTTTCAATAAATCCCTTTACTCCCTCAGCAAATAGGGCGTTCCAGTGGTCATACTCTTTGATATACTCTCGGGAAAAGAGACTTATCCGCAAGGGAAGGAATGATACAAGCCGGATTTTTGTCTTCTTTCCTTCAAGAATCTCTTTTAACTCCTCAAATCTCTGCCAATCCAGTTCCTGGGCAAGAGACTTATCCAGTCCCTCAAAGTTTTTTATCAATGATTCTTTATTTTGTAAGTCCCCGGGTTGAATCTCAATGAATGGCCGTTTCGGTTCTTTCTCTATATATCGGGGGAACAGGTTCCTTCGAATATTATCAGTCATTACTGTAAAATTTGGTGCCTCCCGGTAGAAAGAGAGTTTCACCTTTACAACTTTTGTCTGATTTAGTTCCCTCCTTTCTACCATCAACTCACAAACGGGCATAAAGCCAATCTGATTTATATCAATTATCTTGCCCGGCACAAGAGAGTCATCAAAATTTTGCCGCCTCTCAAAGTCGGTCCTTCTTTTGTCAATAAAAATCCCGGGCGCCTGGGGAAAGAGGGAAATAAATAGTGAATCACTACCAAGTTCTATCTGAACCAGACGTTCTTTAATTGAAACATGCTTGATAAATCGATTTTTTATCTTTGGTTTCAACTCCCTCAAAAGCAAAAGAAGGTAGATGCCATTCATTTATTTGAACTTCTGACGGAGATAATTTAAGACATCCTCCATATCTTCAGGGAGGGGGGCAATAAGATGGAGTTCTTTATTCGTTTCCGGATGCCGGAAGATGAGTTCGGAGGCATGGAGTGCCTGGCGATTAATAAGATTTAGAATCTCTTGAAAATAGGGGAGATATCGGGCATCCCGGATTGTCGCGGGTCTTCTCCCACCATAGTCTTTATCACCGACGACCGGACAGCCGATATGTTTGAGATGGACCCTGATTTGATGGGTGCGACCGGTGATGAGCCAGACCTTCAGATGACTGACCAGAGGAAATCTCGCTAACACCACAAATTTTGTTACCGCCGCCTTATCTGAGAGGGGGGTAACGACCATCTTTGTGCGGTCCAGACGGCTGCGGCCAATTGGTGCCTCAATTGTTCCTTCATTCTGACCAGGATAATTCCAGCACAGGACATCATATCTTTTTTGAATCTCCCTTCGGGCAATTGCCTTGCCTAAGATACTCAGTGCCCGGTCGGTCTTGGCAAAGATGATTAGCCCGGTAGTATCTTTATCAAGACGGTGCAAGACCCCCGGTCTTACCTCATCGGTAAGGCTTGGTAGTTTACCACAGTGGTGTAGTAACGCATTTACCATAGTGTGTTCGAAATTACCACGGGCAGGATGAACAATTATCCCCGGTGGTTTATTCACCACAATGATTGATTCATCTTCATATACAATATCCAGTGGTATCGGCTCGGGTCTTATCTCTGGTCCGGTATGAACTTCAAATTGAGCATATATTTCATCCCCTTCCTTTACACGGTAGGCACACTTTACCGGTCTGTTAT
>CBFGJQ010000246.1:0-2550 GCA_965649095.1 Caldifarciminota bacterium
AAAAATCTACCGTTACATTCATCGTTTGAAGATGTTATGGGACATCTTTCAAAATATCCTGAAATGCCTGTGAGGGAAAAATGATACAGAGTTTCATAATAACATTCAGAGAGACATTAGAAGCCGCTTTGGTCGTTGGAATTATCTTGAGTTATCTTGTTAGAATTAAACAAACAAAATACAATAGTGTTGTCTATATTGGCATTGCCTTAGGAATAATTGCCAGCATTATCGGCGCTCTGCTATTCACAATAGTTGCCGGTGGATTTACCGGTAGGGCAGCAGAAATTTTTGAAGGAATTACAATGTTGGTTGGAGCATTACTTCTCACTACTATGATATTGTGGATGATGAATCAGAAACATATAGTTAGGGAATTAGAGGATAAAGTTAGTAGAGAACTTACCGAGGCGCATAAATTTGGTTTATTCCTATTGGTCTTCGTGGCTATCTTAAGGGAGGGAATTGAAACGGTTATCTTTCTCGGGGCCGCAAGTTTTGTCTCGCCCAACAATAATATATTTGGCGCTTTAGCAGGAATTATTTTAGCAATCTTTTTAGGGTATGCTATATTCGTAGGTTCAACGAAGATTAATATAAAGAAGTTTTTTAACATCACGAGTATATTGTTGATTCTCTTTGCAGCCGGACTTGTGGCTTATGGCATCCATGAACTTCAGGAGGCAGGAATAATCCCAGCGGTGATAGAACAGGTCTGGGACATTAATCCAATCATCAATGAAAATGGCTATATTGGCAGTATTCTAAAGGGCCTATTCGGCTATAATGGAAATCCTTCTCTGATTGAAGTATTAAGTTATCTTATCTACCTCATTTTTGTCTTTGTGCTCTGGAGAAATATAGAAAAAGTCCATAATGTTATTTAGAAGGTAATAATCCTGTCCGAATCAATCACCCATTGCGCCAGCTGGTTAATATTGCTAATCTTGACACCCTCAATTAAACCGAGGTCTTTTATGCCACGACTGAACGAACAGGACCCACACGCTTTAATCTCACCACCTTTATTGATGACCGCCTTAAACATCCTTTCAAGGTTATAATAACCATCAGGCGTAATTTGATTTGGTAGGGCACACAACACGGCATCGGCCATCAAGAAAATTCTTATCGCAGCATCTTTTTCTGCCTTTTGTAAGGCGATTGCCAGACGTAAGGCGTTATAAGCATCCTCAGAACCATAAGGTGCTTTGTTGATAATAATTAGAATTTTCATTTGTACCTCCTTGCGATTGTTATTTCCCTGTGCCTGCAATATTGCAGACACAGGGAAATTTCTTGATACCTTATTTCGTCAATGTGCTATTCTTAACCAACCGGTGTGCTTATCAAGAAGTAGTTTCTCAACCAAAGAATTGTCCTTAGTTACGATTTCAATTTCAAATTCGTGCTCGGTCTCTTTTATCTTGCCCAGTTTTAGATTGGGATTGTTCCAGTTTAGAAGATAATCCTCACCAACTCTCTGGGCATCGTTCTTGGTCAGTGGTTCATTTTGATAGTCTCTATAGGACTGGTAGCCCATCATATACTGCATCATCGGACAGTGCCAGCCCATCATTGGACCTAAGTAGCCTTGCGCTCCTCGCATCCAGGGCATCCAGCCATGGGCATAGACAACGCCACCGAGTATCAATAGACCAACGAGTCCGATAATGATAACCCAAATCCCTTTCATTTTAATCACCCCCTTTCTTTGTTATTATTAAGATTCTAGATTCTTTTTTATCTTTGCAAATTCTTCAGCATCAATTTCACCCCGGGCATACCTCTTTTTAAGAACTTCCATTGGTGATTCCTCTTTCTTGACATCCCCAGACGACCACCTTACTAAGTATGCAACGAAATAGACAATTCCGAATAGGACAAGTATCCAGAATAGAAAGCCCAATACCATTGCCCAGGGGCCTCCCCAATAACTTCCCATTCCCCACATACCAAACGGTCCCATCATTTTAATCACCCCCTTTTATGTTTATTTTTTAAGTTTTCTCAAAACCTTATTGGTTTGTTCCAACCTTTTAATCAGCACTTCGCGCATAAGGTCACAGGCTTGAGCAATCCGCTCGTCACTGAGGCGATAAAAGACATTCTTTACCTGACGCCTTGCAATGACAACCCCTCTTTGGACAAGGATACTCATATGCTGGGAGAGATTTGCCTTGCTAATATCAATTTTTTTAAGTAATTGACTTGCCGATAATTCACCTTCCCGTAAGGCACTGATAATCTGCAACCTCCTATAATTGGCAAGCGTCTTACAGATATCAGCGTGAAGCTTAAAAAGTTCATCCATTTTGCACTCCTATATTTGTTGCAAAACCTATTAGTTTAGAAACTTATTAAGTATAGTCAAAAAATTAAAATTGTCAAGTGCCGATTTACCTTAATCCAACAATATAGACGCTTGAGTCATAAAAAGGTTACGCATAATCTGATCTTTCAATCTTTAATTTTTCTCTCCTCAAACCACGAATATACTGCTGGAATGATGAACCAGGTTATTATATGGACAATCATCCCTCCAAAACT
>CBFGJQ010000247.1:0-2549 GCA_965649095.1 Caldifarciminota bacterium
AGATTAAAAGAAAATATTATGAAGCAAAGATTGACCAGCGGATAAAGAGATTCTTAAAAAGATCGGGAATTGAAATGGATTTTGCCTCGGGCTGGTTGATTGATTCAACATTCAAAAACGAGAATTTTGTATTTATCCATGCCCACCATCCGGATCGTAGTATCTTTCTCTATAAAGAGAAGAAGACCTTTGAATTGAGCGATTCTACCATAATCGCAAAGAGGAATGAACTTACAAAGAGATACTACAATGGTGATTATGTTTTGAAAGAACTAACATTTACGGAGAAGATTGAATTTCAGAATATGCCTGGATTCAGAATCAAGGGGGTCTGGCAGAATGATTCATTGGTCGCGGGTGGACCATTTCTATCCTATTTTTTAATAAAGGACGATTCACTCTATATAATTGATGGGATGCTCTTCTTACCCGGGGAGAGGAAAACTGATTATTTCGCGACCATTGAGGTGATTATGAATTCATTTAAATTGTTTGGGGGTTGACAATTCATTAAACTTATATAAAATATTATATTGGAGGAAAAATGGCAGAACAGGATTTTTCTGAGATAGCGAAGCTGAGTGAGCGTTATAGCAAGGATCCGAAGTCAAGGATATTTGTCCAACTTGCTGACGCATACAGAAAGAATAATATGGTGGATGAGGCCTTAGAGGTTTTAAGACAGGGACTTCAACACCATCCCCAGTATCCCCTTGCCTATCTTATATTGGGAAAATGCCATCTTGATAAACGAGAGTATCATCAGGCGAAAGAAGCCCTGGAAATGACGATTAAACTTGACCCGATGAATATCGTAGCATTGAGACTTCTGGTCCAGGTTTGCGATAATCTTAAAGATGAAAATTGTCTGATCTCTGCCTACCGGGGCATTGTTGCAGTTGACCCCACTGATGCAGTGGCAAAGGAAAAACTTGCCCAACTTGAGAGCCAGCAGAAAGGACCGATCTATACAATTACCCTTGCTGAAGAATATGAGCGCCAGGGTAATCTTGAGGAGGCATTGCGGGTCTATGAACATTTAGGATTCACTGACCCACAGGATATCGTTATTCAAAAGAAGATAGCAAAGCTGAAGGAGCGGTTAAAGAAAAAAGAGACAAAAGAGGAAGAAGGGGTTGCTGAGCTTAAACTTGAGAGTTATTTTCAACCTGAGGAACTTGCAGTCAAATCGGAGATACCACCGGTTGCTGAGCCCGTAACTGAGTTTACGGTTCCACCGGTCAGCCCAGAGCCATCACCCCCTCCCGTCTTAGAACCAGAAAAACCCGTTGAGGTGCCGGAGGAAGAGGCAATCTCAATGGAAGAGGTTTTACTTGAGTCGGCCGAAGAAAGACCGGTTAAGGAAGCAGGAGAAGAGATTTCGGTTGAAGAAGTGCCCGCCGCGTCAGTGATTGAAGAAATTAAAGAGGTTCCCCCGGTAGAGATAGAAAGGCCGCCGGAAGTAATACCTGAAGAAGAAAAGCCGGCTGAAACACCGGTGGTTGCTGAAGGGATGGCTCAGATTCCCAAAGAGACCGAAGAGGTTGTTCCACTACCGGATTTCCTCCTGCCTACTGAACTTAAAGAAGTCAAAGAAGAAGAAAAGGAGCAAAAAGGAGAATTGGTGCAACCACCGACCGAAGAACCGAAGGTTGAACCTAAAGAGGCAACCGAAGCCCAAAAGACCGAAGAGAAGAAAGAGGAACAGAAACCAAAGGAAGAAGACTTCAAATCATTTCAGGATTGGCTGTCAAGCCTTTTAAAGTGAGAAGGTTATGAAAATTTCGGATATTGAGAGACTAATAAAAATATTGGAAGGGAGTAAGATTTCAACTATTGAGATTACCGATTTCTGGGGTAGAAAGATAAAGATTTCTAAGACTATAAAAGACCAACCGGAACCTGTCGCAACAACTGCCAAATCCACGATGGAAATTACCCGCGTAATTGAGGAAGGACCGGAACAAAAAATTTCCAAAGAGCCGCTCAAAAAAGAATCGCCCAAGAATCTTGTGTCAATCCGTTCTCCAATTGTCGGAACATTTTATCGGGCACCGGCTCCGGATGCCCCTCCCTATGTGGAGGTTGGTGATATCGTAAAACCAGGACAGGTTGTCTGCATTGTTGAAGCGATGAAACTTATGAATGAGATTGAATCCGATGTTTCAGGGAGGATTGTCCAAATTCTGGTTAAGAACGAAGAGCCGGTTGAATATAATCAAGAGCTCTTTTTAGTTGAACCGCTTTAGTTTAGTAGTAAAATATCAAAATTAGGGAACTAAAAACTTTACTTGAAAAAATGACGAAGGTGAATGCCTCAGATTTACATCTGAAGGCCGGGGCTCCACCAGTCTTTAGAATTGACGGCCGGCTGGTAATTGAAAAATCAGAATCTTTGACCCCCGAGATTTTAAAGACTATGGCATATCAGATTATGACCCAGGTAATAGAAATTTGAAAAATTCTGATGGGACCCTCAAGTGTATCCTCTCCCTTTTCAAGGGAGAGGGGAGGGTGAGGGTTGGGGTTTCAGGGGCTTTAGCCCCTGA
>CBFGJQ010000248.1:0-2539 GCA_965649095.1 Caldifarciminota bacterium
AACGCAAATGTCTTTGTAAATGCGAGAGGTTTGAATAATTTGCCTTCCTGCGCCTCAAGGGCAAAGACGGGAATAAAAGAGATGATTGTGCTTGTGATCCCGGTAACTATTGCTGGTGCAACCTCCTTTGCGGAATCAAGGATTAAATCAATCCTGTTCTTTTCTTTATAAAGAACTGAGTGCCGATGGATATTTTCGGTCATCACGATACCGGCATCAACTAATGTTCCAATCGCAATTGCAATTCCACCCAGCGACATAATATTGGAATCAATCTTTAAAAGATACATAATTATAAAAGAGATAACTACTGCTACCGGTAAACCGAGCGAAATTATAATTGCTGAGCGAAGATGTCCTAATAATAACAAGACTACGATTATACAAAAAATTATTTCCTGGATGAGTGTATCACTTAAGGTATTGATGACCCGATGGACAAGTTCGGTGCGGTCATAGAAAGGGACAATCTTCACTCCGGGTGGCAGTCCGGGGGTTATCTCCTTTATCTTCTTTTTAACCCTTTCAATTACCTTCAATGGGTTCTCTTTGAATCTGACAATCACTACCCCACCGACGACTTCTTTTCCTCCTTTATCAAGTGCCCCCCTGCGAAATTCAGGACCAATCTGGATGCGAGCAATATCCTTTAAAAAGATTGGAGTTCCGTTATTTACACCAATACCAATATTCCTTAAATCATCAATTGAGTGGATAAAACCAACCCCACGAATTATATACTCCATTCCACCGCGTTCAATCACCTTTGCCCCGACATCAATATTTGAATTCTTAACTGCGTTGAAGACATCAGAGAATCTTATTCCATAAGTCGCAAGTCTGTTCGGGTCAACATCTATCTGATATTGCTTTACAAATCCACCGACCGACGCAACTTCCGAAACCCCTTCTACAGACTGTAATTGATATTTAATATAAAAATCCTGGATTGAACGGAGTTGTCCAAGTGTATAACCTTCACCTTCAACTGTATACCAGAAGACCTGACCAAGTCCAGTAGCGTCAGGACCGAGCACTGGCACCACACCTTCCGGCAATATCTTTGATGCCTCTTGAATCTTTTCAATGAGCCTTGTCCTTGCCCAGTAAAAATCTATATTATCCTTAAATACCACATAGACCATTGAAAATCCAAACTCGCTTGAGGCACGAATAGTCTTAACCCCGGGAATCCCCTGGAGCCTTGTTGATAAAGGATAGGTAATTTGATTTTCTATGGTAAGTGCATCCCTGCCTGGCCAGTCAACAAAGACAATCTGCTGATTCTCACCAATGTCAGGGATGGCATCTACCGGAATATTTCGGATTGCCTGGATACCACCAATTATAATAATAACAGTTGTAAGTAGAACTAAAAAACGATTATTCAAGCACCAGGTGATGAATTTGTTAATCATAATATCTTAAAAATGTTGGTGCTTTGATTCAACGGATTTTTCCTTTACCTCTTCTGCTGAACCATATAATAAAGACTGTCCGCCGGCAAGGGTTGTCTGGGAATCAAGCAAAAAATTGCCATCAATTACGACCTTTTCATTTTCTGATAGACCACCCATAATTTGAACATAATCATCGGTTTCAATCCCGGTTTCAACCTGCCTCAACTCATAAACACCGGGTTGAATTTCAACATAGACAACTTTGCGCCTGCCTGTGTCAATAAGCGATGAATAGGGAATTGCTAATGATTTACCTAAAGAGACTTCAATTGATACATCAGCATACATATCGGTATAGAGATTTACCATTGGATGATCTAACAATATGCGCGCCTTTGACCTTCGGGTCTCTGGATTTACCTGTGGTTCAACCGCAACAATTATACCTGAAAATTCTTTTTCTGGATATGCAGAAAATTTTATCTGCGCCTTATACCCCGGTTTTATTAAAGAAATATCCTGTTCATATATATCCGCAATGAGCCAGGCACGATGTTGACTGGGAAGAATTAGTGATTCATCAATAAATTTCTCTTTAATCATTAGATTTATCGCATTAGCCGAAAAACCCATCAACCTCAATTTCAAAATTGCTGACTTTAAAATCTCTTCGCTACCATCTTTGGATGAAATCAGCTCTTGCTGGGCAATGTATAACTCCTCGTCTTTTACGATCTTTGCTGGAATCTGGATTTTTTTAATTAAGTTCTTTTTTTCAACAGGGATACTCCTAATCTTTAATAATGCTACCTTCTCTCCATTTACTGTTATCTGATTTTCACTCCCCTTATAGACCGGGATAAGTTCCATGCCACAAATAGGACACTTGCCAGGCTTGTCCTGTTTTACCTGTGGGTGCATTGAGCAGGTGTAGTATTCTATATCGTTTACCGTTGACCGTTTACCGTGCACCGTTGAATCTCTATCTTCCTTTTCACCTTCCATCTTTTCCATTTCACCACTTTTGCCGATGTATTTCTCTGGATTCTCTAAAAATCTTTTGTCGCATCCAGGGCAGCAGAAATAATATCTTTTGCCCTGATAATCAATGAATTTCGTATGCTGGGTAATTTTAAACT
>CBFGJQ010000249.1:0-2535 GCA_965649095.1 Caldifarciminota bacterium
GTTTAATCATAATATTCCTGCCTCAAGATTACGCGCTACCGTATTTATTCAGAATTTGAATACGAAAGAAATAATGCAGGCAATAACAACAAAATTTGAGGAGGCAAGATGAAGAAAATTTCGAAACCAAACATATTTGTAATAGGAGGGGTGTTTTTGTTCGTTATTGGTTCACTATATGCCCAGGAGAAAGAATTACCAACTGCACCTGATTTTACATTACAGGATGTGGATGGAAATACCGTCTGTCTTGACTCTTTATTGAAAAAAGGTCCGGTCTTTATGAGTTTCTGGGCATTATGGTGCAAGATGTGTATAAAAGAACTTGATGCCTTGAGGCCATATTATGAAGAGTTTGATTCTTTAAGATTGCAGATGCTGGCAATAAGTCAGGATAAGGCAAGGGCTGTACCCAAGGTGAAACCATTTGCAATGAGCCATAAATGGAAATATGTCGTTGTGCTCGATCCGGATAACATATTGCGTGAACTCTACAATGTCCAGGCGATGCCCACAAGCTTCATTATCAATCAGGAAAAAAAGATTGTTTTTGTGCACCAGGGCTATAAGCCAGGAGATGAAGAACTCATAATAGAGAAAGTGCGTTGCCTTGTGGGTAAAGATTGTAAGGAGGATTGCAAGGGAAAGTGCCATGAATAGAACCGTGAAAAATACGAAATACGAAGTACTGAATTCTAAAACTTGTAATTTTGAACTTGGAATTTTCTGGGGATTTGGGGTATGGATTTTATTGTTATTATTTCTAAATAACTTCGCCATCGCCCAGGATTTGCGTATCACCGGTTCAAATCGTGCTGAGTACTGGCTCTTTGTGGATTCAAGGCTTGATACAGCAAATTACAAAGACCATATTACAGAAAAGTTGAAGATGACGCTTGATTATAAAGATATAACCCTGCGCGGGATATTCTTCTTCTGGGACCCTTCTTTGCGCACACTCAGCAAATTATATTATCTTGACTATTCTGCCCAGTATAAGAAAGAGCCGGTAAATCTCTTATATGGTAGATACTACACCACATTCGGCAGGGGTCTGTGTTTGAATCAGTTTCTTGATGAAGATTTTAATAATGACAACTCACTCTTTGGTCTGAAGGCAGATTTGATTGGCTACAAGAGCCAGATTACGCTCCTATCTGGCAAGCCAAGAAATATCTTCTTTGAAGAACTCCAGTACAAAATAAAGAATGATACTACAGACCAGATTCGTGGTGCAAATTTGGATACAAGACTTTTGAATTTTGAAAATCCCTGGGGTTTGAATACAAATATTGGTGCAAGATATGTGCGGATAAACAAAAGCAGTGATTTGACACCCAAGGCATTTACTGAACTTTTCGGCGGCAATATCAGTTTGAAACTTGGACCCTGGGAAAACTACTTTGAATATGGCAGACACTTAGGAACAATTCCGGTGGTAGGTGGCAGATTAAAGGGTGATGGTTATCTCTTTACTACAGGATTGTCTTTATCCGGATTTGGTATTTCCCTCCAGTATGTTGATTATAAAGATTTGGGTTTTGGTGGTGCTGAGTATCGTTATAATGAGCCACCGACGCCGATAAAATCAGGCATTTCGGTCAATCGTGGTATAGATGAGATTGGCTATGGTGTATCAATTGTAACATCCCCATTCGATTTTATATCACTTGAGATTGAAAATAATAAGGTTTCAACCCATGATGCCACTTTAAGCCGATTTAAGGAATTATTCTATCTAATGGATAATATGGGTGGTGTATTAGAACAGGGGGCAAAGGTAATAACCCATCCCACGGAATTGTCTGAAGTCAGTTTTGGCATTGATCACATAATAAAGCAGAAGATTGAATTGCCGGTTCAGAAAAAGACCGAGACCAAGCCATATCTTGAATTACAGTATGACTTTGGCACACTCTTTGTGGAAACGGGGTTTGAGCAGACAATGGTCACGAGTGATACGAGTAAATATAACGAGCGCGCCGTTTCAATATCTATTGGTAAACCTGAAAGATTTGTTTTAACACTACGCGGTGAAAAGAGAGACCGGGTGCCAGAATGGCTCATACCCAAATTGGGTGAAGAGACCTTCTGGCCGATGCTGGAATTGAGTCTTGATCTGACCACAAGGCACAATCTAAGATTGAGGATTGGTGGTGAGAAGGGTGGTCTTGTCTGCTCCGGTGGCGTATGCAGATTTGAAGAACCATTCAGGGGCGTAAAGGCGGTGCTCACAAGTATCTTTTGATGAAGTTAAGGGCAATTGAAGGCACAGAAGGCATTAAGGCAATATAGAGCAAAGGGAGATATAGGGAGTCATCTCCCATCACCTCCCCTTTTGTCTTTGTGGAGTTAAGCCGTAAGGCTTTTATCTTTATTACAAAATTCTTTCGCATTAACTCCTTTGTTTGGAATTTGGATATCGGGATTTATTTGGGATTTGGTACTTGGAATTTGGTATTTTAAGGTAATAGGAATTTCAAAAATTCGTAAAAGGTAAGTCTTTCCAAAAAACGGAATAAAAATGTAGCGTCC